>NZ_JASJXG010000041.1:0-43486 GCF_035018765.1 Variovorax sp. RTB1 | reverse complement strand
CCCGACATGAACCAACGCAGCTTTGCCAGCGCCGAGTACGCATTGAAGAAGAAGCGAACGCGCCGCGAGAAGTTTCTGGCCGAGATGGAACGCGTCGTGCCCTGGGCCCGCCTGATCGCCGTGATCGAGCCGCTGTACCCCACCCGTGGGCATGTGGGCGTGTGGGCCGTCAGCCGATCGGAGTTGCCCGGATGCTGCGCATGTACTGCCTGCAGTAGTGGTATGGCCTGGCAGACGAGGCGCTGGGGGCAAAGAGCAGCTACGGCGGTACTTGCAGCCAAATGGCGCATTCAGCAGCTGTCCGTTTAGCCTAAAGGGTGGCATCGGCGAGTGCGATGCCTTCGTAGGGACCGATGCAATCGGTCGCACAACTGCGACATCACGATGTGACCTGGTAGTCCGTTCGTGTGAGCGGATTTGTTGGATTTATTTCTTACGGCTCCGCACACCCTAACAAAACGGGAGGCGCAGTTGAAGGGCAACTCGAAAACAATCGATGTTCAGATCGTCCGCGCCGGATCCAAGTTACTGCTCAAAGGCCAAGCACATGTTTGGCGATGATGTTTCGCTGGATCTCGTTGCTGCCGCCGTAGATCGACATCGCCCGGCGCCAAAAGTAATTGGCCGGCGCGCCGCGCACGCTGGCGTTAATACCTGTAAGGTCCCCGTCCCCCTGCATGAGCGCTGGGTCCAGCTGCTGACCCTCAGGCCCCGCCGCCTCGAGAAGCAGTTCTGTGATGCGTTGTCCGATTTCGGTTCCCCGTATCTTGAGCGACGACGCGATGCCCGCGCCCGGCGAGCTGCCGCCGCTGCCCATGCTGGACAGCGCTCGCAGCGTGTTCATCTCGAGCGCCTTGAGTTGCGCCTTGACTGTCGACACCTTCGCGCTGAACAGTGGGTCTTCGATGAGCGGCTTGCCGTGGCACATCACTTCAGACGCGATGCGGTGCAGCCTGCGCATCGCGAAGGTCGAGAAGCCGATGTTCGAGTTCTCGACCCGCTCGTGTTCGAGCAGGAACTTGGCGTAGTTCCAGCCGCGGCCTTCTTCGCCGACGAGGTTCGACTTGGGCACCTGCACGTCGGTCAGAAACACCGCGTTGAAGGAATGCGTTCCTTCCAGCATCGGGATTGGCTGCACCACGACGCCGGGCGACTTCATGTCGATGAGCAGAAAGGAAATGCCGCTTTGCGGGCGAGCTTCGCGGCCGGTGCGCACGAGGCAGAACATCCAGTCGGCGAAGTGCGCATACGAGGTCCAGATCTTCTGGCCGGTCACGACGTAGTGGTCGCCATGGTCCTCCGCACGCGTGGCGAGCGAGGCGAGATCGGAACCCGACTGCGGCTCCGAGTAGCCTTGGCACCACCATACGGTCGAGTCGCGGATGCCGGGCAGGTGCTGCGCTTTCTGGGCCTCGGTGCCGAAGTTGTAGATCACCGGGCCGACCATGCGCGGACCGAAGGGCTGGATGGTCGGGCAGTTCATCTCGCCGCTCACCACCTCGAAGATAAAGCGCTGCGTGGCGCTCCAGCCCGGGCCGCCTTGCGATACGGGCCAGGTGTAGGCGTGCCAGCCCTTCTGCGCCAGGATCTGCTGCCAGCGCATCGAGTCGTCGCGCTGCATGTGGAGGTCGTGTTCCACGCGTTCGGAGATGTCGCGCGGAAGGTTCTCTTCAATGAAGCTGCGCACCTCGTCGGCAAACGCGCGCTCCTCGGGGGAAAAAGCCAGTTCCATGGTGTGTGTCAGTTCGGTTGGGTGCGGGATGCGAGTTCGAAGCGCACGCCGCACACGGTCACGCTGTCGACGTCGGAAGGGAGGGCGCGCGCTTGCGCGGCACGGCGAATGGCATCGGCGTCGCGCACCTGCAACTTCACGGCGGTCAGGCCTTCGCCGCGCCCGTCGGTGGCCTTGACGAAGCGCAGCGTTGCGTTGTCGACGTCGAGCTCCCAGTCGGCCGCCTGTGCGACCGGACGCTGCAGGATGCGGCCCCATTGCCTCGCGAGGGCCGCAGGGTCGGCGCTCTGAAGCACGGCGCCGGCGATGCCTTCGGCGCGCTCGGTCGACACGTGGTCGCGCCAGTGCGGTCCGGCTGGCCAATACGTGCCTTGCTCAAGGTCGGCTCCACCGAGCGTGGTGTTGATCTCCAGCAACGCGCCGCCGGTGTCGCGCGGATGCAGCTGCATGCCTTCGTAGTCGCCGAGCGTGAGCGGCGCAGCGATGCGCACCCCGATCTCCGCGACGTGCGTGCGCCAGCGCGGCAGCTCCTCGCTGTCGAGGATGACCATGTAGCCGCCGTCGCCTTGCCGCCGCTCCAAGTAGCGGCCGGCGGTGGTGCCGTCCCGGGTCGGCGCGACCACTTCGATGAAGCTGGTGCCAAAGGGCATCAGGGCGTTATGCAGGCCGAACTGGCCCACCTCGGGATCGCGATGGCACACCTTGACGCCAAACACGGCGCACAGGTCATCGACCACCGGTTCCAGTTCACGGGCCACCAGACAGATCTGTCGCAGTCGCAGATAGCGTGAGGTTTCGGTCACCTTGTCTCCTTCGTTTTTCAGAGTCTCTATTTGGAATATGATATAACAAACTACACCAGCAAAGAGGTAAAGGCCGGAACAATGACATCGCTCGAGGGACTGCGCGTCCTGGACCTTTCGCGTTTCATCGCAGGACCGTACTGCGCCATGATGCTCGGCGACATGGGCGCCGAGGTGGTCAAGATCGAGCCGCCGGGCGAGGGCGAATACGCCCGTCGCGCGATGCCGGCCGTCGATGGGCAGAGCCTCTACACCTTCATCGTCAATCGCAACAAGAAGAGCCTGGCGATCGACCTGCGCAACCAGAGCGGTCTGGCTGTGTTGAAGGAACTCATTACGAAGGCCGACGTGCTGGTGGAAAACTTCCGCCCCGGCACCATGGAAAAGATGGGCCTCGGCTGGGACGCCATCCACAAGCTCAATCCGCGCTTGGTCATGGCGCGGATCTCGGGCTTCGGGCAGGACGGGCCACTCGCCGAAAAGCAGTGCTTCGACGGTGTCGCGCAAGCGATGAGCGGGCTCATGGACCTCACCGGCCAGATCGATGGCCCGCCGACCATGATCGGCTCGTTCATGTGCGACTACACGACCGGCATGTATGCGGCGCTGGGCATCCTCGCGGCGCTGCATGCGCGGCACGCGAGCGGCAAGGGCCAGATGGTCGACGTGTCGCTGCTCGAGAGCGCCGCCTCGATGCTGATGACTGCCATTCCGCAGCAAATGATGTTCGGCACGACCATGACGCGCGTCGGCAGCCGCGATCGCTTCGTTGCGCCATCCAATACCTTCGCGACCGGCGATGGCCGCCACGTACTCATCGTGGGCGGCGACGACAACATGTTCCCGCGCGTGCTGCGCGCCATGCAACGCCCGACGCTGATCGACGACCCGCGCTTCGCCACGATGGCGAGCCGGCTCGAGCACCGCGATGCGGTCGAAGGCATCGTGGCCGACTGGATGGCCGCCAATGAGGCTGACGACCTGGTCGCGAAGCTCGAGGCCGAGGGCGTGCCGTGCGCCAAGATCGCCCGCATCGACGAAGTGGTCGGGAACGAGCAACTTCACCACCGCAACGGCATCGTCGACATCCCGTTCGCCGGCACGTCTGTGCCGATGCAGGGCGTGACGATCCATCTTTCCGACACGCCGCTCACCATCCGCAAGCCGCTGCCGCGAGTAGGCGAGCACAACGCCGACGTGCTGACCGGCTGGCTCGGCTACGCCGCCGGCCAGGTCGAGACGCTCAAGGCCTGTGGCGCGATCTGATCGCAACAAACACCCAGGAGACACCATTGACAACTGAACTGATCGAACATCTCGAGTCCGGCGTGCTGACGCTGACGCTGAACCGGCCCGAGCGCCTGAACGCGCTCACGGTCCCGATGACGGACGCGCTGCTCGACGCATTGCGCCGCGCAGCCGTCGACACGAAGGTGCGCGCCGTGCTTCTGGCCGGTGCGGGACGCGGCTTCTGTGCGGGCGGTGACGTCAAGGCGATGGCCGACGACGAGGATGCGATCCGCACGCTCGAGTCGCGCACGCTGCAGCTGCGCGAGCACATGGAATGTTCGCGACTGCTGCGCGAGATGCCCAAGCCGACCATCGCGGTCGCGCGCGGTGCGGTGGCCGGCGCAGGCTTGTCGCTTGCGCTGGCGTGCGACCTTCTCATCGCGAGCGACACCGTCAAGCTCACATCGGCCTTCGTCAAGGTCGGCCTCTCGGGCGATTTCGGCAGCACATGGTTCCTGACCCAGCTCCTGGGGCCGCGGGCGCGCGCGTTCGCGTTGCTGTCGCCCGTCGTCAAGGCCGAAGAGGCGATGGCGATGGGACTGGTCACGCGGGTGGTGCCGGATGCGGAACTCGACGCCGAAGGCCTGGCGCTGGCGGTGCGACTCGCGGCGGGTCCCTCGATCACGCTCGGCCACATCAAGGCCAACCTCAACGTGGCCGAGCAGGGCGCCACGCTGGCCGAGGCACTCGACCACGAAGCCATCCGCCACATCCGTTGCGGCATGACCGAAGACCACCTTGAAGCGGCGCACGCCTTCGTCGAGAAGCGCGCACCGAAGTTCGTCAATCGCTGAAGGAATCACCAATGGACAGCCTCTCCCTCAAAGGTAGAACCGCCATCGTCACCGGCTCGTCGCGTGGCATCGGCCGCGCCATCGCCGTCGCCTACGCACGGGCCGGCGCAAACGTTGTCATCACCAGCCGCAAAGCCGACGCCTGCGCGGCCGTCGTCGAGCAGCTGCGCAGCGAGGGGCTCGAAGCGATGGCGGTCGCCTGCAACATCTCGCGCAAGGAAGAGATCGCGTCGCTGGTCGACCAGACCGAGAAGGCCTACGGCCCGGTCGACGTGCTGGTATGCAACGCGGCGGTCAACCCGTACTACGGCCCGCTCTCGGGCATCACCGACGAAGCCTTCAGCAAGGTGATGGACGTCAACATCCGCTCCAACCTCTGGCTGGTGAACCGAGTGGCGCCGGGCATGGTGGAAAAGGGCAAGGGCTCGATCGTCATCATCAGCTCGATCGCCGGCACGACCGGTTCGCGCACGCTTGGCGCCTATGGCATCTCCAAGGCGGCCGACATGTCGCTGGTGCGCAGCCTCGCGCTGGAATGGGGCAAGCAGGGCATTCGCGCCAACTGCATCGCGCCCGGCCTCATCAAGACGGACTTTGCGAAGGCGCTCTGGGACAACCCCGACACGCTGGCAGGCGCACTCAGGTCGAGTCCGCTGAACATGATCGGCGAGCCGGAAGACATTGCGGGCGCGGCGCTGCTGCTCGGCTCCGATGCCGGCCGCTTCATCACGGGCACGACGATCGTGATCGACGGCGGCGCCACCATCGGAGGCGAATGATGAGCTACCAGGACATCACCGTCGCAACGAACGAGCGTGTCTGTACGATCACGCTGAACCGCCCGGACCGGCTCAATGCGTGGACCGCGCGAATGGAAACGGAATTTCGCCAGGCCGTGGAGGCTGCCGAGGGCGACGACGCGGTGCGCGCCATCGTCGTGACGGGCGCCGGACGCGGCTTCTGCGCGGGTGCGGACATGGACATCCTCGAAGCCGGCGCGGCCTCGGGCGGCGAAGGCACGGCCGATGCGAGCGTGCTGAAGCCGACGGCGGAGGGCATCGAGCGCAACTATGCGTGGCGCTTCAGCTATCTGCTGCGCGTGCGCAAGCCCGTGTTCGCGGCCATCAACGGGCCGATCGCCGGCATCGGCCTGTGCATGGCCCTGTTTTGCGATTTCCGCTACATGGCCGAGGGGCAGAAGCTCACCACGGCCTTTGCCAAGCGCGGGCTCATCGCCGAACACGGCGCCTCGTGGATGCTGCCGCGCCTGGTGGGGCTCACGAACGCGCTCGACCTCCTGATGTCGGCGCGCACGCTTGTGACGGACGAGGCGGCGGCGCTCGGCCTCGTCAAGGCGCTGCCGGCCGATGGCTTCCTGGCAGCCGTGGAGCAGACGGCGCGCGAGCTGACCTTCCACGCATCGCCGCGCTCGATCGGCGTCATCAAGCGGCAGGTCTACGATAGCCTGTTCCAGAACCTCGACGAAGCATGGACGTGCGCCGACGAAGAAATGCAGGCGTCGTTCACGAGCGACGATTTTCGCGAAGGCGTGGCGCATTTCCTCGAAAAGCGCACACCGGCGTTCACTGGCCGTTGAGAAACCCTCACAACGCCATACGATATAAACAATAGCAAATCCGGGCTGTGCCACGCAGTCCATCCATGCCATGGACGACACTCCTCTCACCCGCGAAAGCCTGAACGGCCAGGCCTACAACCGCCTGTGCCGCGACCTCAAGGCCGGGCGTTTCGCGCCGGGCGAAAAGCTCAAGCTGCGCGACCTCGCGGCCGAGATGGGCATCAGCCCGACGCCGGTGCGCGAAGCGCTGGCGCGGCTGATCTCGGAGCAGGCGCTGGAGCAGGTGGGCCATCACTCGGTGCGTGTGCCGCTCATGAGCGAGGAGCGGTTCGCCGAAGTCCGTGCGCTGCGTCTGATGCTCGAAGGCCGCGCCGCCGCGCTGGCCGCCGAGCATGCCGAGCCAGCCGACATCCGCCGGCTCGAAGCGATTCATGAGCGCATGGCCGCGCGGCACGACGCGCGCGACACCGCCGGCGAGTTGCTGGAGGCAGAGCGCTTTCACATGGCGGTCTACGCGTTGGCGCGAATGCCCGTGTTGCAGCGCATGGTCGAAGGCCTCTGGCTGCAGTGCGGCCCGCTCATGAGGGCGCTGCAGACGCATCCGCTGGCCCAGCCGAGAAAGCAGCATCCTCACCACCTCGTGCTGCGCGGCCTGCGCAAGCATGACGGCGAGGTGGCACGTCGTGGCGTGGAAGAAGAGATCGAGCGCACCAGCGCGCCGATTCTGGCCTACCTGCGCGAACGCGGCGCAGCCGCGGCGAGCCCGGCGCGCAAGACGGCGCGGGTCGCGGCCTAGCGCCCGTTCCCAGCACGGCGCGGCACGCGCCCCATGCAGCAGGGCGATATACCTGCATGCCCAATATTCATCCGCCCCGGTTGCCGTTGACGGGGCTTGCCGTCATCATCGTGGACACAAGCGGGATGCCGACTGCCAAGGCAAACCCGCACCGGCACGACCGATACGGAGACAAGCCAGGATGATCGATTATCGCCACGGCCACAGGCCGCTGCACGACTACCTGCGCCATCACGCGCGCGAGACGCCCGACAAGACGGCTGTGGTCTGGTACGGCCGGCGCATCAGCTACGCCGAGCTCGACGACCTGAGCGACCGCTTCGCGCAAAGCCTGCGCGAGCGCGGCATCGGGCAGGGCGATGTGGTAGCCCTGTTTCTCGAGAACTGTCCGCACTACCTCATCGCGCATTTCGGCGCACAGAAGCTCGGCGCGATCGTCAGCCCGTGCAATCCGCATGCGCAGACCTATGAGCTCGAGCACCAGCTGGCCGATCTCGACGCGCGGGCGATCGTCGCAGGCGAGGAGCTGCTCAAGGTGGTACTCGCATCACGGGCGAGGGCCACCATCGACCATGTGTACGCGGTGCGCTCCGGCGACATGCTGCCCGGGGTGCTGGCGATCGACGTGCCGAGTTCGATGCGGCTGCCGCACGAGTCGGCGCCGCCATTGCCGGCGGGCGTCATCGACTTCACCGAGGCGCTGGCGCAAGCCGGCGACTTCCAGCCCCCTGAAACCATCGCCATGGACGACGTGGCCCTGATGGCCTATACCTCGGGCAGCACGGGCCTTCCCAAGGGCGCGATGATCAGCTACGACTGCGCGCTCTACAAGACCGCGATCAGTGCCGACGGCTTTCGCCTCGGAGCCGACGACGTCATGTTGGCCGACGTCGCCTTGTTCCATATCTCGGGGATGATGACCGGGCTCGCGCTGCCGATCTACTGCGGCGCGACCGTGGTGCTGCTGCAGCGTTTCGATGCCACAGCGGTTCTGCAGGCCATCGAGAGCTGCAAGGTGACATGGTGGTATTCGATGGCGCCCTCGCTGCCGTCGGCCATGGCTGCCGATGGTGCGGCCACCTACGATCTTTCATCCCTCAAGACGACGGTCGGCACCAGCTTCGGCGTCCGCCTGACCGAGAAGCTGGCCGGTCAGTGGAGCCGCTTCGCCAACGGCTGCCTGGTGTATGAAGCCGGCTACGGTCTCAGCGAAACGCACACCTGCGACACGCTCATGCCGGCCGACGCGATCAAGTGGGGCACCAATGGCAAGCCGGTGCCGGGGGTCGAGGTCCGCATCGTCGATCCGGCCACCGGAATCGACACACTCGCGGGCGTGCGCGGCGAGATCCTCCTGCGCAGCCCTGTCGCCTACAAGGGGTACTGGCTGCGGCCCGAGGCGACGCAAGCCCTCTTCGTCGATGGCTGGGTGCGCACCGGCGACGTCGGCGTTCTGGACGACGAGGGCTACCTCACGTTCCTCGGCCGCACAAAAGAAATGATCAAGGTGTGGAGCTACAGCGTCTTTCCGGAAGAGGTCGAGGCCATCCTCGCGACGCACCCGGACGTGCGCCAGGCCGCCGTGGTCGGTCTGCCCGACCCCGACCGGGGCGAGTCGCTGCAGGCCTACGTGGTGTTGAAGTCGGAGGCGGCGGCCCGACTGCACTTCGACCGCGCCGGTCAGGTGAGGGACCGCTCCGACCAGAAGATCATCGAGTGGTGCGTGAAGAACATGTCGCACTACAAGGTGCCGCGCACAGTGATCTTCCGCAGCGGCCTGCCGGCTTCAGAAAGCGGCAAGCTCCTGCGCCGCATGCTGCACGACCCGGTGGCTTCGCTGCCGTCGCTGTCGGCCTACTGATCGGCCGACCGAGTCGCGCTACGCGCTCAACGCGTGCTGGCTGCCACCGGTGCGCGGTAGTTCGCAAGCTCGTGCTTGGCGATCGCGTTGCGGTGCACCTCGTCCGGGCCGTCGGCCACGCGCAGATGTCGGGCATAGGCATAGAACGAGACGAGCAGGGTGTCCTGGCTCAGGCCCATGGCACCGAAGGCCTGCATCGCGTCGTCGATCACCTGCACACAGTTGTTCGGTGCCAGCACCTTGATCATCGCGATCTCCTTGGCCGCGACCTTGTTGCCGACCGTGTCCATGCGCCAGGCGGTGTGCAGCACCATCCATCGGGTCTGGTCGATGAGCATACGGGCCTTGGCGATGCGCTCGCGCCAGACGCCTTGTTCCGACAGCGGCTTATGGAAAGCGACGCGCGACACGACGCGCTGGCACATCAACTCAAGCGCAGCCTCGGTCATGCCGATCATGCGCATGCAGTGGTGGATGCGTCCGGGGCCGAGGCGGCCTTGCGCGATCTCGAAGCCGCGGCCTTCGCCCAGCAGGATGCTCGATGCCGGCACGCGCACGTTGTCGAAGCGCACTTCCGGGTGGCCGTACGGCGGGTCGTACACGCCCATGAGCGCCATGTCGCGCACCACCGTCACGCCGGGGGTGTCGCGCGGTATGACGATCATCGATTGCTGGCGATGGCGGTCGGCGTTGTCCGGGTCGGTCTTGCCCATCAGGATGAACACCTTGCAGCGCTCGTTCATCGCGCCGGTGATGTACCACTTGCGGCCGTTGATGACGTGGTCGTCGCCGTCACGCTGGATGGCGCACTCGATGTTGGTCGCGTCGGAAGAAGCCACGGCGGGTTCGGTCATCGCGAACGACGAGCGGATCTCGCCTGCGAGCAGTGGCTTGAGCCAGCGTTCCTGATGCTCCGGCGTGCCGTAACGCTCGAACACCTCCATGTTGCCGGTGTCGGGTGCGCTGCAGTTGAAGACCTCGGCGCTCCACAGGCGGCGTCCCATGATTTCGCAGAGCGGCGCGTATTCGAGGTTGGAAAGGCCGTCGGGCACATGCGTTGATTTCGGCAGGAACATGTTCCAGAGGCCCGCAGCGCGCGCCTTGTCCTTGAGGCCCTGCATCATCGGCAACGTGGTGTAGCTGCCGCCGCCTTCGGCATCGCGTGCCGACTTCTTCGCCTCGCGTTCGTGTTGCTCTTCGTTCGGGTAGATGTGCTCGTCCATGAAGGCGAGGAGACGCTTGCGCAGGTCGTGGACCTTGGGGGTGAATTCGAATTCCATGGGTGGTTTCGTGCTTTAGTCGAAGGGGTCGCGGACGATCAGTCCCAAGATAAGAGGCCGAGCGAGACGGCGACCAGCGCCGGCTTCTCCTGGCCCTCGATCTCGACGGAGTTTTCGGTTTTCACCAGCGTCCAGCCGTCGTCGCGCTGGTCGGCCGCAAGCAGCCTGATGTGGTTGCGCACGCGCGAGCCTGCGGGCACCGGCGACATGAAGCGCAGCTTGTCGAGGCCGTAATTGACCGACTTGGTGGCCTTGAGGCCGCCCAGCAGTTCGTAGGAACTGATCGGCAGCAGGGACAGGGTGAGGAAGCCGTGCGCGATGGGCGCGTGGAACGGACTTTCGCGCTTGGCGCGCTCGGCGTCGATGTGGATCCACTGGCGGTCTTCGGTGCACTCGGCGAAGGCATCGATGCGCGACTGCGGCACCTCGATCCACGACGACGTGCCGATCGGTTGGCCGACGGATTGCTGCAGGTTGTCTCGGGTCAGCATGGGCATGGCAATGAGGCGAAAAGTGACGATGCGGCAATGGTGCCTCGCCTCGTCGGCGTCCGACGCGCGTGGGCATGAAGCCTTTTCATCGGCCGCATGCGGGTTGTTGATGCGCTCGCACGGCGGCTGGCCGAACATGACCCGGCATTCACACTGAAAGGACACCCTTGACCGCGCGCTACGACGTACAGGACGGCATTGCCGTCGTCACCATGGACACCCCGCCCGTCAACAGCCTGGGCATTGCGAATCGGCGCTTCATCGCGGAATCGATCGTCCGCGCCAGCGACGACCCGGCGGTCAGGGCGATCGTGCTCACCGGCCACGGCCGAGCGTTTTGCGGCGGCGCCGACATCCGCGAATTCAACCTGCCGGAAGCCACCATGGCACCGGACCTGATCGACGTGATCAACATGGTCGAACGCTGCGACAAGCCCGTCGTCGCCGCGATCCATAGCATCGTGATGGGTGGCGGGCTCGAGCTCGCGATGGGGTGCCACTACCGCGCGGTTCAGCGCGGAACGATGGTGTCGTTGCCCGAAGTGCGCATCGGCATCCTGCCCGGTGCGAGCGGCACGCAGCGGCTGCCGCGGCTGCTGGGTCTGGAGATGGCGCTCAACATGATCGTCACCGGCGACACCGTGATGAGCGAAGTGCTCGCGGCGTTGCCCGGGCAGAAGCTGTTCGACAGGTTCGTGGAGCGCGACGTAGTCGCTTAGGCCGTGACCTTCGCGCGTGGCATCGCCGAACGCAGGCCACTGCCACGCGTGCGCGACCTTCGCGTCGAGCATCCGGACCCGGAGGCGTACTTGCAGTTCGCACGCAACATGGTGGCGGCGAGTTCGAAGAACTATCCGGCACCGCTGCGCTGCCTGGACTGCGTGGCGCAGTCGACGCGCATGGGCTTCGACGCTGCGCTCGCCTATGAACGCCAAGCCGTGACCGAACTGGTGTGGACGAAAGAGAGCGCGGCGCTGCGCCATGCATTCTTCGCGAAGCGCGCCGCCAGCAAGATCCCCGATGTCCCCGAAGACACCCCCAGGCGCGAGATCAAGCCGGTCGGTGTCATCGGTGCCGGCACCATGGGCGGCGGCATCTCGATGAACTTCTTGAACGCGGGCGTGCCGGTCAAGATCCTCGAAATGAAGCGGGACGCACTCGACCGCGGCATCGCCACCATCAAGAAGAACTACGAATCGCAGGTCAAGAAGGGCAAGCTCAAGCAAGACAAGTACGACCAGCGCATGGCGATGCTCAGCACCACCTTGAGCTACGACGACCTGAAAGACTGCGACCTCATCATCGAAGCCGTGTTCGAAGAACTCGGCGTGAAAGAGGCGGTGTTCAAGGAACTCGATCGCGTCGCCAAGCCTGGCGCCATTCTCGCGTCGAACACTTCCACGCTCGACGTCGACAAGATCGCAGCCTTCACCAAGCGCCCGCAGGACGTGGTCGGCATGCACTTCTTCAGCCCGGCCAACGTGATGAAGCTGCTCGAAGTCGTGCGCGGCAAGGACACTGCCAAAGACGTACTCGCTACGGTGATGGGCGTCGCCAAGAAGATCAAGAAGACCGCAGTGGTGTCCGGCGTCTGCGACGGCTTCATCGGCAACCGCATGATCGAGCAGTACAGCCGCCAGGCCGGCTTCCTGATCGACGAAGGCGCGACGCCGCAACAGGTCGACAAGGCGGTCGAGAAGTTCGGCTTTGCCATGGGCCCGTTCCGCATGGGCGATCTGGCCGGCAACGACATCGGCTGGGCGATCCGCAAGCGCCGCGCCACCGAGCGGGCCGACATGAAGTACAGCCGCACGGCCGACAAGCTGTGCGAGCTCGGCCGCTTCGGCCAGAAGACCGGGGCAGGGTGGTACGACTACCAGGCCGGCAAGCGCGATGCCATTCCGAGCAAGCTCGTGCTGGACATGATCGAGCAACACCGCAAGGACGAAGGCATCACACCTCGCAAGATCTCGGACGACGAGATCGTGCAGCGCCTGGTTTATGCGCTGGTGAATGAAGGTGCGCACATTCTCGAGGACGGCATCGCCAGCAAGTCCGGTGACATCGACATGGTCTACCTCACAGGCTATGGCTTCCCGATCTTCCGCGGTGGCCCGATGCACTACGCCGGCCAGGTCGGCCTGTTCAACGTGTCGGAATCGATGAAGCGTTTTGCCAAGAACCCGCTCGACGACGCGAGCTTCTGGCAGCCGGCGCCGTTGATCCAGAAGCTAGTGTCTGAAGGCAAGAGCTTCGACTAACGGGCGCTGGCCGGCGCGTTCGCCAGGCTGATCGTCAGCCCGGCGATCGCGATCGCGTCACCGTCGACAGTCGCGCCACTGGCGATCGCGCGGTCGCGCACGGCGCCCGCATCGTCCAGCGCGAGCGTGATGCGGCCGATTCCGCCCGCGCGCTCATCGGCGAAAACGAACTGCACGCTGAGGCGGTCGAGCACCAGACGCGGAACGCCGGTTGCGTGACGCTCGACGGACACCTGGAAGATCTGTGCCCAGTGCGCTGCCGCGCGTTCGGGCGCACGCGTGTGCAGGACGACGCCTGTGATGCCGGACGAAGAGGGCAGGTCGCCGCCGATGGGCGCCGCTTCGGCATCCCATTGCAATGCGCACGCGCCAGTTTCGGCAGCGACGACGCGGACCGGCGGCACGGGGTCCAGCTCCGACTCGTCCTGCGAATCGAATCCGAGCTGCGTAAGCAAGGTGCGCTGGCGTCGCAGGTCGCTGCATCGCCAGTGCAGCGTTGCCAGATGGTTCGACGACAGCGTGGGCAGGATCTCGGCGGATTGCCGCTCGAACGCGAGCCAGTGCGCGCCGAGGCGAAAGCGAGCGATGTCCTGCGTGTCCGCCGCTTCGGACGACGCGCGCTCCAGCCCCAGGACTTGACGGGCGAAACCGACGGCCGCAGCAAGATCCGGAACTGCCAGTCGAACCCCCTGGAAGGCAGACCTGTCGAGGGCTGGCCACATGCAATTCAGTCCTGCGCGACCTGTGCCCAACCGAGCTCGGCCAGTTCGCGCGCCTGCTGGCCGGCTTCGAGCGCATGGGCGTTGGACGCGTTGCCTGCGAGGGCGCGCCCCATGATTCCCTGCGCGATCGCTGCGGCGCGAAAGAGGTTGAATGCCATGTACGCGCGCCAGTGCACCGGGTCGACCGGCGGCAACCGGCGCCGTCGCGCATACGCTGCGACATACGCCTCTTCTGTCGGCAGGCCCAGCTCAGCCACCGCGCCGGCATCGAGATCGGCCAGGCCGCGAAACGGCGGCGCGAGGTGCCACGCCATGCAGTGGTACGCGAAGTCGGCCATCGGGTCGCCGAGCGTCGACAGTTCCCAGTCGAGCACGGCGACCACGCGCGGCGCATCGTGCGCGAACACGAGGTTGTCGAGCCGATAGTCACCGTGCACGATGGTCGTCGTCGCCTGGGGCGGCAGGTGCGCCGGCAGCCACTGGATCAGTCGCTCCATCGCGTCGATCGGCTCGGTCTCGCTGGCCCGGTACTGCTTGCTCCAGCGGTCGACCTGCCGACCCATGTAATTGCCGGGGCGCCCGTAATCGCTGAGACCCACTGCCTCCGGGTCGATATTGTGGAGTGCGGCGAGCACGCGGTTCATCTCGTCGCAGATCGCAGCGCGCTCATCGGCGCTCGCGCCGGGGAGGTGCGGGTCCCAGAGCACGCGGCCATCGACGAAGGCCATCACGTAGAAGGTTGTTCCGATGACCGAAGGGTCTTCGCACAGCGCGTGCACTTCGGGGACCGGTACATCGGTATCGCGCAGCGCCCTCATGACGCGGAACTCCCGCTCCACGGCATGCGCCGAAGGCAGCAGCACGCCGGCGGGTTTGCGCCTCACCACGTAGCGGGCCAGCGCCGTCTCTGCCAGGAAGGTCGGGTTGGATTGCCCGCCCTTGAATTGCGAGATGCGGAACGATCGCGCCGCGCTTTCATCGACCTGCTGTGTGAACCAGCGCCCGAGCGTCGCTTCGTCGAAGCGCTGGCGTTCCTGGACTTCGATGGTGCCGCTGAACCGCTCGCTCATGCGGAAACAGTCGGGTGGGATTCGGCCATGGCGGTTGTCTCCTCGGTGGATGCGCGTGCAGAAGTTATCGCGCATGATGTCGCGCCTTCGATGCACCAAGCCTAAGGGCGGCGCCCGGTGTGCCAATGAATGCTTGGAATGGATTTGGATACAGCACATGCATATCTCGCGAGTCGATCTGAACCTGCTGGTCGTGCTCGACACGATTTATACGGAAGGTGGCATCACCAAGGCCGCCGAGAAACTACATCTCACCCAGCCGGCTATCAGCCATGCGCTGGCGCGCCTTCGCGACCTCTTCAACGATCCGCTGTTTGAACGCCAGGGCCACAAGATGGTGCCGACGCCGCTCACCAAGCGGTTGATCGATCCGCTGCGCGGTTCGCTGCAGTCGATCGGCTCGTTGCTCAACGACACGCAGAGCTTCGAGCCGGCGACTGCCAAGAAGCGCTTCGTCATTGGTCTGCGCGACTTCATGGAATCGACCGTGATGCCACCGCTGATGCGCGCGCTCGCCACCGAATCGCCCGACATCGAAGTCTCCAGTGTGCGTGCCAACCGCGGCAGTCTGGAGAGCGAGCTCGCCGCCGGCACGCTTGACCTGGCGCTGGACGTGTTGCTGCCGCTCTCGGATGCGGTGAAGGTCAAGCGCATCAGCGTCGACGGGCTGGCCGTGGTCGCGCGCAAGGACCATCCGGCGATTCGCGGTGAAGTCGACCTCGAAACTTACCTGGCGCTGCGCCACGTGTTGGTGACATCGCGCCGGCAGGGGCCGGGCTTCGAGGACATCGAGCTCAGGCGGCTTGGCGTGCAACGGCAGATCGCGTTGCGTTGCCAGTTCTACTTCGCGGCCTGCCGCACGGTGTCGCAGACCGACCTGGTGCTGACGATGCCGGAGAGCTATGCGCACATGGCCAACAAGCAGTTTGGCAACCAGGTGCTGGCGATGCCGGCTCCGCTGTCGTCGCTGGACGCGTACCTCTATTGGCATGCCAGCACGGACAACGACCCGGCCAATCGCTGGCTGCGCTCGGTCATGTTGCGCTGCTGCGGGTACTGAGCCCGATCGCCCGCCGCGCTTTGGCCGTCGCGCATGCGGGTTTGTGCCAATGACAAGCGCAGCCTCGACTCCCAATATCGCAAATCTGTTATAACAAATACGGCCTTGCGAAAGCGATGCGCCCCAGGAGACGATGTCCATGAAAAGACGCACATTTCTTCGAGCCACCGCGGCGGCCGGCGTGATGGGCTTGCCTGGCGTGCGTTCCGCCTACGCGCAGACCGCGCCGATCCGTATCGGCGTCATGTTGCCGCTGAGCGGCATCGGCGCCGAAGCCGGCGCCGCCTGGCTGGCCGGTGCCAAGATCGGCGTTGCGCAGTGGAACGAGAAGGGCGGGGTGCTCAAGCGGCAAATCGAGCTCGTCGCGCGCGACGACAAGTTCAGCAGTGCCGGCGCCGTCGCTGCGGCGCGCGACCTGGCGGGCAGCGGAGTGAACCTGCTCATCGGTGGCTCGCAGTCGCCGATGGCGCTCGCCACCGCACCGCTCCTTCCCGAGCTCAAGGCCGTGATGGTCGCCCCGTGTCCGACGGTGATGACGCTTACGCACGAAAGCTTCCAACGCAACTTCTTCCGCCTCTCGTGGAACGCGTACATCGCATTCGCCGGCATCGGCAACATGCTAACGAGCCGGTTCAAGGATGTGGAGACCTGGTCTTGCATCGTGCCCGACAGCGAGAACGGGCGCGACATGGCGCGCTATTTCACGGTCGGCGTGCAGCGTGCCGCGGCCAAGGCCGGGCGCAAGGTCAAAGTGCTCGACCCGGTGTTCGCGAGCCTCAACAAGTCCGACTATAAGGTCGAGATCAACGGCCTGATGAATGCGCCGTCGCAAGGCCTCTTCGTCGGCCTGACCGCCGCCCCGTGCATCAGCCTCCTGCAGCAGGGCCGTGCAGTCGGCATGGACAAAAAGTTCAAGGTCATCGGCGATGCCGGCACCGAATTGATGATAGCCAAGGCAATGCAGAAATCGACGCCGGCCAATCTGTGGAGCATCAGCTACTGGGCGCCGGGCACGGAAGCCGGCAAGCGCAACGCGCTCAGCACGCCGCTCTACGACGCCTATGTGAAGCTCACCAACGACAAGAGCCCGCCGAGCATCGTGCAGTCGAGCCACCGCTGCGCGCTCGCGCTGTTCAACGCGATCCAGAAGGCGGGCGACACCGAGACCGATGCGGTCATCACCGCCCTCGAGGGGCTCGATTTCGACACGGCAGTCGGCAAGTACCACATCCGCAAGGAAGATCACCAGGGCCTCGGCACGGCCTACATCGCGAACGTGGGCGTGCGCGACGCGGACCCGGGCTACGGAATCATCGACGCGATTCCCTACAGCGAAGCGGAGGTCGCAGAACCCCCGTCCCCCGGCAAACCGATCGAACTCTAAGAGGACACGACCATGAACTTCAAACGACGCGATCTTCTGAAGGGTGCTGCGGGATCGGCCGCATTGGGTCTTGGCGCGACGCACATCGTGCGCGCACAGCCGGCCCCGATCAAAGTGGGCGTGATGCTGCCGATGAGCGGCATCGGTGCCGAGGTGGGGACCGCCTGGCTGTCCGGCATCAAGGCGGCACAGCTGCAATGGAACGAATCCGGCGGCGTACTCGGCCGGCAGATCGAGCTGGTGGTGCGTGACGACAAATTCACCAGCGCCGGTGCGGTGGCCGCAGCGCGAGAGCTGGCAGGCGAGGGCGTGACCGTGTCGATCGGTGCCGGGCAATCGCCGATGGGCCTGGCCATCGCGCCCATACTGGCGGAACTCAAGACGGTCGTGGTCGCGCCTGCGCCCACGGCGATGTCGCTTACGCACGAGAACTTCAGCAAGTATTTCTTTCGTGCGTCCTCGAACGCGCTGATCCTCTACGGCGGCATCGGCAACATCCTCGCCACACGCTTTTCGGACGTGAAGAGTTGGGCCGTGATCGCGCCCGACAGCGAGAACGGACGCGACGTCGTGCGCTACTTCAAGTTCGGCGTGGAGCGCGCGGCGGCCAAGACCGGCAAGCCGACCAAGGTGATCGAGCCGATCTATGCCTCGCTCAACAAGCCTGACTACAAAGTCGAGATCAACAACCTGATGAATTCGGGCGCCGAGGGCCTCTTCATCGGCCTCACCGCTGCACCATGCGTGAGCCTGTTGCAACAGGGTCGGGCGGTCGGGCTGGACAAGAAGTTCCAGGTGATCGGCGAGGCCGGAACCGAACTCCTGATCGCCAAGGCAATGCAGAAATCCACGCCCAGCAACCTCTGGGGTACCACCTTCTGGGCGCCGGAGCTCGAACCCTTCAAGAGCAAATATCCGGAGAGCGCCAAGCTCATGGAGAACATTGTGAAGGTGACGGGCGACAGGCACCCCGCCGGCATCGTGCAGGCCACGCATCGCTCCGCGCTCGCCATCTTCAATGCGTTGAAAACAGCGGGATCGCCGGACCCCGACGCGCTCATTGCGGCCCTCGAAGGCCTGCAGTTCGACACCGCCTCCGGCCCTTATCGCCTCCGCAAGGAAGATCACCAGGGCATCGGCACCGCGTACTTCGCCAAGATCGGCGCGCGCGATGCAGCGCCGGGCTACGGGCTGGAGGAGGTTGTGCTGATCAACGAATCCGAGATCGTCGAGCCGCCGACGCCGGGCAAGAAGTACGAGGGCTGAGTGTGGTCAATGAATTGATGTTCGCGGTGTTCAACGCCGCTGCATTCGGCATGGCGATCTTCGTGGTCGCCGCCGGCCTGACGCTGATCTTCGGGCTCATGCGCCTGCTCAACATGGCGCAGGGGGGCTTCTTCATGATCGGCGCCTACACGGCGTACTCGGTGATGGGACGCGACGTGCAGTCGCTGGGCATGTTTCTTTTCGCGTCGCTGGTGGGCGGCGTGGTGGTCGCGCTGCTCGGGCTCGTGACCGACCGGCTGGTGTTGAAGCGCCTGCGCAACGTCGATCCGCACTATGTGCTCATCGCGACCTTCGCGCTGATGATGGTGTGCACCGGCGTGACCAAGCTGATCTGGGGCGTCGACTTCTTCTCGGTGAATCCGCCGCCCGGCCTCGACCAGCCACTCAACCCTTTCGGTCTCTTCTTCTCGGCCTACCAGCTCTTCGTGATCGGCGCCGGCCTCGTGGTTTACCTCGTCCTCGAGGTGGCGATCCATCGCCTGTGGTTCGGCAAGCTGATGCAGGCACTTGCCGCCGACCCGTGGATGTCCGGCGTCCTGGGGCTTAACGTGTCGTTCGGCATTGCGTTGAGCGTGATGGCGAGCTTCTTCCTGGCCGGCCTCGCAGGCGGCATGCTGCTGCCCAACCAGAGCCTTTCTACCGGGCTGGGCGATTCCTATCTGATGTACGCCTTCTTCGCCGTCATCATCGGCGGCCTCGGCAACATCCGCGGTGCCTTCATCGGATCGCTGGTGCTCGGGCTCGTGCAGAGCCTGAACACGGTGCTCTTGCCGGCGGTGCCGGGCCTCGCGATCTACGTGGTGCTCGCGGGCTTCCTGCTCTGGAAGCCGAACGGGCTCTTCCCGGCGGTCGGGGTGCAAGCCGAATCGGGCGGGGAAGGCCATGGCTCGGGCGGTCTGCATCGCCCGCGCATTTCACGCCAGGCCTGGCAGTTGCTGGGCACGGCCACGGTCGTGCTGCTCGCCTCGCTGCCGCTGTGGGTCAACGCGGGTCCGCTCTACGTCGTCGGCACGGTGTTGATCCAGATCGTGTTCGCCCTGTCCTGGAACATCCTCTTCGGCTATACGGGCCTGGTGTCGTTCGGCCATGCCGGCTTCTTCGCGATCGGCGCCTATCTCACCGCGCTGGCGTTGCGCCACATTGCCGGCGTGCCGTTTCTCGGTGTGCTGGCCTGTGCCGCGCTCTTCGGTGCGCTGGCGGCCTGGGGCATAGGCGCGCTGGCGCTGCGCCGCATGACGGGCGTGTTCCTCGCGGTGCTCACGGTGGCGCTGGCCGAAGCGTTGCGGCTCGTGATCGGTTTCTCGACCTTCCTCGGGCGCGAAGACGGCATCACCGACATTCCGCGGCCCGCGCTCGACTTCGGTCTGTTTCGCATCGACCTCACGAGCTCCAACGCGTACTACTGGTTCCTGCTCGTGACGACGGTGCTGATCACCGGCTTCCTGTGGTGGCTGCTGCACAGTCGCTTCGGGCGCACCTTGCAGACGATCCGGCAGGACTCGGAGCGTGCCGCGTTCATGGGCACCAACGTCGCGCGCTACCGTTTGGCCGCCTTCGTCATCTCGGGCGCGGTGGCGGCGGTCGCCGGCGCGATGTATGCACCGTGGTCGCGCATCGTGACGGTGGAAGAGGTCAACTGGCTCGCCTCCGCACAGCCGATGCTCAACACCCTTCTGGGCGGCGTAAGTTCATTCTGGGGGCCGGTGGTCGGTGCCGGCCTGTTCGCCGCGATCACCTACGCCACGCGGACCATGATGGGCCTCTCGGAACTGATCGTCGGCACCGGCTTGCTGGCGATCATCCTGCTTGCGCCGAACGGGGCGGTCGGGGTCTGGCGCCACATCGAGGAGCGCATCTGGGGTCGACGTCCCCTGCCACCCGGCGCGAAACAGAGCGCGTCGCCGTTAGGCGGACTCGGGATCGGGGGGGCCCGATGAACGCCACCACCGACCTGCTGCGCGTCGACGCGGTCAAGAAAAGCTACGGCGCGATCCAGGTGCTACACGGCGTGAACATGTCGGTTGCACGCGGCGAGGTCTTCGCGATCATCGGGCCCAACGGCGCCGGCAAGACGACCATGTTCAAGGTCATGACCGGCGAGGTCGCCTCGAACGGCGGCAGCATCCATTTCGACGGCAGGGACGTGACCCGCATGCCAGCCTACGAGCGCGTGCGCCAGGGCTTCGGCCGCACCTTTCAGGTGGCGCGCGTGTTCCGCGACTTCACCGTACTGGACAACGTGATCGTCGCCGTGGAAGCACGCCGCCGTCACACCGGTGAGGCGGTGGGGTCGTGGCGGAACTGCGCCCCGTCGGCCGACATCCGCGACGAGGCGATGTCGCTGCTCGCAGACGTGAAGCTCGATGCGCTGGCAGACGGCGCCGCGCGCTTCCTGTCGCACGGCGACAAGAAGCGGCTCGAATTCGTCATCGCGCTGGCCGGCCGTCCAAGCATCCTGATGCTCGACGAGCCGACCGCAGGCATGTCGCCAAGCGACCGCTCGGACATTGCGAAGCTCGTGTCGCGTACCCGCAAGGAGCGCGGCATCACGGTCGTCATGACCGAACACGACATGGACGTGGTGTTCGGCTTGGCCGATCGCATCATGGTCATGAACTATGGCGAGGTCGTGTCGACGGGCACTGTCGACGAAGTGCGCAACGATCCGAAGGTGCGCGAGGTTTACCTCGGCAAGGAGATGGTCGGTGCTTGAAGTCCGCGAAGTCGACGCCTATTACGGCGACAGCCACATCCTGCTCGGCCTGCAGCTCTCGGTGAAGACCGGGCAACGCGTCGCGCTGCTGGGGCGCAACGGCGCCGGCAAGTCCACCTTGCTGAAAAGCGTGATGAACGCAGGCCCTCGGGTCCACGGGATCGTGCGCTTCAACGGCCAGGACCTGCGCGACCTGCCGACGCACAAACGCACGCGCCTGGGTCTTTCGCTGGTGCCGGAAGACCGGCGCATCTTTAGCCATATCACGGTGGCGGAGAACATCGCGATGGCGCGCTACGGTGCCGCGGCCGATCGGCCCGCAGTGCCGGTCGCAGACATCGTTGCACGGTTCCCGATGCTCGCGCCGCTGCAGGAGCGCTACGGTGGCCAGCTCAGCGGCGGTCAGCAACAGTTGCTCGCGGTTGCCCGCGCGATGGCGGCCAATCCGTCGCTCTTGCTGCTCGACGAACCGACCGAGGGGCTCGCGCCGATCATCGTGGAAGAGATGGCGCACGACGTGGTGCGCACCTGCTCCGACAAGAACGTCGCGCTGCTGCTGTGCGAGCAGAACATCTGGTTCGCCCGCCGCTGCACACACTACGTCTATGTGATCGACACCGGCCGCATCGTCTTCGAAGGCGACTGGGACGCCTTCGACCGCAACCCCCATGTCCAGCAGCGCTACCTCGCGCTCTGACACGTTTTCTCATTCTTTCAATTCAGTTTCAGGCCCCTCGCCATGGATTTGCAATACACCCCCGAACAGAACCAGTTGCGCGAAAGCGTGGAGCGCTTCGTGCGCGAGGAATACGACTTCAGCCGCCGCCGCAAGCTGGTGACCAGCGATGCCGGCCATGACGAAAGCTGCTGGCGGCAATATGCCGACTTCGGCTGGCTCGCGATTCCGTTCAGCGAAGCGGAAGGAGGCATCGGCGGCGACGCAACCGACACCGGCATCGTGATGGAAGGCGTCGGCCGCGGTCTCTTGCTGGAGCCTTATCTTGCCAACGTGGTGCTGGCCGGTGGCGTGCTGAGCGCGCTGGGCAACGCCGGCCAGAAAGCCGAATGGCTGCAGCCGATGATGCTTGGACAGCGCAAGCTCGCATTGGCCCACAGCGAGCCCGGCGCACGCTACGAGATCAGCACCTGCGCGACAACTGCGCGTCGCGAAGGCATGCGCTGGGTCATCGACGGGCGCAAGTCGCTGGTCTACGGCGGCAGCACGGCCGACACCTTCGTGGTGATCGCGCGCACCGCCGGCAGCGTCGATGACCGCGACGGTCTCTCCGCATTCGTCGTCGATGCCGCGACGCCCGGCGTGAGCGTGACGCCTTATGCGCTGCACGACGGCCAACGCGCCGCCGACGTGACGTTCAGCGGCGTCAAGGTGGACGCACAACGCCTCCTGGGCGCCGAAGGCCAGGCGCTCGCGCCGCTCGAACGGGTGATCGACCAGGCGATCGCGGCCGTCGCGTCGGAAGCCGTCGGCGCGATGGCGACGCTGGTCGACATGACGCTGGAATACCTCAAGACGCGCCAGCAGTTCGGCCGGCCCATCGGCACCAACCAGGCGTTGCAGCACCGCATGGTCGACATGTACATCGCGCTCGACGAAGCGCGCTCGATGGCGCTCTACGGCGCGCTGATGCTGGCCGAGCCCGACGCAGCCGCACGCCGCAAGGCGCTCTCCGCAACCAAGATCGAGATCGATCGCACGGCGTGCCTCGTCGGGCAGGAAGCCGTGCAGCTGCACGGCGCGATGGGCGTCACCGAGGAGCTCGCGGTCGGTCATTACTTCAAGCGCCTGTCGATGATCGGGGTGAGCTTCGGCGACCGCGACTGGCACCTGCGCCGCTACGCCGAGGCTTGAGCCCCCATGGAACTCACCCTTTCCCCTGAAGAGCAGCGCTTCGAAGGCGAGGTGCGCGCCTTCATCGCCGCCAACCTGCCGGACGACATCCGCGAGAAGGTGCGCCTGGACAGGCACCTGGGCCGCGAAGACTTCATGCGCTGGCAGCAGATCCTCGGCAAGCGGGGCTGGTTCACCGGCGCCTGGCCCCGGAAGTTTGGCGGTCAGGAGTGGTCGGCGATGCAGACCATCATCTTCAACCGCGTCGCTGGCGAGATGCGCTGCCCGGAGCTGCAGGTCTTCGGGCCTGCGATGGTCGGGCCGGTCCTCTACACCTTCGGCACGCCCGAGCAGCAGGCGCAGCATTTGCCGGCGATCCGCGATTCGTCGATCTGGTGGTGCCAGGGCTATTCGGAGCCCGGCGCCGGGTCCGACCTGGCGGCGTTGCAGACACAAGCGGAGAACGCCGGCGACCATTACCTGGTCAACGGCCAGAAGATCTGGACCTCCTTCGCGCACCATGCCGACTGGATGTTCGGCCTCGTGCGGACCAGCCGCGAAGGCCGGAAGCAAGAGGGCATTTCATTCCTGCTCATCGACATGAAGACCCCGGGCGTCGAGGTGCAGCCGATCCGCATGATGGACGGGCGGCACTACCTTAACGCGGTCTTCTTCAACAATGTGAAGGTGCCGCGTGCGAACCTGATCGGCGAAGAAGGCCGAGGCTGGACCTACGCCAAGTTCCTCCTGGAGCACGAGCGCGTGGAGAACGCCAATCTGCGCTTCATCACGCAGGAACTGCAGAAGCTGCGCAGTGTGGCGAGCGAGGTCATGAGCCATGGCCGACCGCTCATCGAAGACCCGGCCTTCGCGGCGGCGATGAGCGCGGTCGAGATCCAGTTCAAGACGCTGGAGATCGGCCTGCTGCGCACGCTGTCCGACATGCATGCCGGCGCCACCGTTGGCGCCGGCAAGTCGTCGTTCATCAAGATCCGCGGCACCGAGATTGCGCAGCGCATCACCGAGCTGCTGGTGCAGGCGAGCGGTGCCGATGCGCAGCGCTACCAGCCGGGTCCGCTGTTCGACCAGGGCCGGGCCGACGTCCTCGGCCCGGCGCATGCGCTCGGGCCGGTGGCGACCTATCTTTTCTGCCGCGCGATGACCATCTACGGCGGCAGCACCGAGGTTCAGAAAAACATCATGGCCAAGCATGCGCTCGGCCTCTAAGACATGACCGACGACGTCGACTACCTCCAGGGCGAAAAGCCACTCCACGAATACCTGCGCGAGCACGCGCGGCGCCATCCCGACAAGGCCGCCATCGTCTGGTACGGCCGCGAGATCAGCTACGGCGAGCTCGACCGCTTCAGCGACGCCTTCGCGCACGATCTCCATGCGCGCGGCGTACGCAAGGGCGACCGCGTCGCGCTCTTCATGCAGAACTGTCCGCAGTACCACGTGGCGCACTTCGGCATCCAGAAGCTCGGCGCGATCGTGAGCCCCTGCAGTCCGATGTTCAAGGCGCACGAATTTGCCTACCAGGTGGGCGACCTCGGCGCCAAGGCGCTGGTGGTGGCCGATCACTTGGTGCCCATCGTCCAATCGGTGCGGGACCGCGTCGATGTGCCGCACGTCTTCAGCGTGCGCTACGCCGACCTGCTGCCGCCGGAGCCGACGATCCGCGTGCCCGACGACGTCGCCGCGCGCCAACCCCTGCCCGAAGGCACGATCGATTTCCACGCCACCATTACCGCGCCCGATGCGCCCGCGCCGAAGATCGACCTCTCGATGGACGACGTCGCACTCATGACGTACACGTCCGGCACCACCGGCATGCCCAAGGGCGCGATGCTGAGTTACCGGAACGCGCTGTACAAGACGGCTGTCGGCGAAGAGATGTTCTGCATCCGCAACGAGGAAGTGATGCTCGCCGTGGCGCCGATCTATCACATCGCCGGCATGATCTGCGGCGTCACCATGCTCGCCTACACCGGCGCCACCGTGGTGCTGCTCAACCGCATGGACGCGCTCGCGGTGCTGCAGGCGATCGACCGCCACAAGGTCACCTGGTGGTACGCGATGGCGCCGATGCTCGTGGCCGCCATGAGCGAGCCCGACGCGAAGCGGTTCGACCTGTCGTCGCTCCAGACCACGATGGGCACGAGTTTTGGCATCAAGCTGACGGAAGAGCTGGCGGCCAATTGGAGCGAGTTCGCCAACGGTTGCCTGGTCTACGAAGCGGGCTACGGCCTCTCGGAGACGCACACAAACGACGTGCTGATGCCGCGCGACGGCGTGCGCTGGGGCACCAACGGAGTGCCGGGCAGGGGCGTGGACCTGAAGATCATCGACCTCGACGGGCAAGCGGTGCCGAACGGCCAGACCGGCGAAATTGTGGTTCGCAGCCGCGGCGTTTTCCATGGCTACTGGAACAAGCCCGAGGCCACCGCGGAGGTGCTGCGCGACGGCTGGGTGCACACCGGCGACATCGGCAAGATCGACGACGCGGGCTACCTGACCTTCATTGGGCGCATCAAGGAAATGATCAAGGTCTCCGGCTTCAGCGTGTTTCCGGAGGAGGTCGAGTCGATCCTGATCCTGCACCCTGATGTTGGACAAGTTGCGGTCATCGGCGTACCGGACGCGGACAAGGGCGAGGTGGTCAAGGCATTCGTCGTGCCGAGCCGCGACGCGGCCAAGCCGTTTGACTGCGCCACTTTGCTTGTGTGGGCACGCGCGAATATGTCGCACTACAAGGTGCCCCGGCAGTTGGAGCTTCGCGATTCGCTGCCTGCGACCGGTACTGGAAAGGTGCTGCGGAGGCTGTTGAAGGGAGCTTAAGCCGATCACGGACAGCAGACTCGACCTGAGAAAATCGGGGGACCGCAGCTCCCATCTGCACTGGCACAGGTGTTGAAGGATGCCCGCTGAATAACCCTGGGACGGATGCTGCAGTGACGGTCAAAAAAAGTTCTAGCCGCAGGCGCAAGTGTCCGATGGCGTTTTTTGCTTTCTTGGCTGATCCGGATGTCTCTGCAGTCAACGCACAAATGACGCGATCGCGCGGGCATCGTTGCGCCGGGCCAGATGCACGCGTGCCGCTTGGTCGCGAAGATCGTGGTTCCCCTAGAGAAAGTAGCCTGTCATCAGAGTACGTGAACGAAGAGGTATCGGGCGCGCTGACTGGTTGGGCAATGCGTCGATCGCTTACGGCCGGCGGCTGCGAGTCGCATGGTTGACTGCGCCGCGCGATGGCTAATGCTCCACTCCGCGTTGCCCAAGCCACCCTAGTGCAGAGACCAAGAGAAATTTGATGCTCAACAGCGACCATCCCTGGACCCATGTCTACGCACCCGGTGCCACCTGGAGCGCGCCGCTGCATGCGATGCCTGTGCCGCAACTGCTCACCAATACTGCCGCACGGTGGCCGGACCAGGCCGCGCTGCGCTTCGAGGGCCGCACCTTCAGCTATGCAGAGCTTGACGCGCTGACAGACCGCATGGCGCAGGGCCTGCGCCGCATCGGCGTGCACCAATGCACGCATGTCGGGCTCTATCTGCCCAATACGCCGCATTACTTCATAGCCTTCTTCGCCATCCTCAAGGCGGGCGCGGTGGTGGTGAACTACTCGCCGCTCGACGCGGCCGCGGTGCTGGCACACAAGATCGACGACAGCCGCACCGATGTGATCGTCACGCTCGATACGCCCGAGCTCTTCTCAAAGATAAACGGCTACCTCGACAGCATGCGACTGAAGACTCTGATCATCGGTTCGGCGGGCGAATTCGAGGTCGGCGCGAAATTGGCTGACCGCGGCATTTCCTGGGACCACCGGCGCGTGCGTTTCTCCGATGTGTCCGCGCAGCGCGACACGCCATTTCTGCCTGCCGCCACCGACCTGTCGGCCATTGCGGTGCTGCAATACACGGGCGGCACCACCGGCCACCCCAAGGGCGCGATGCTTACGCACTCGAACCTCAGCATGGCAGTGTCGCAAATCGAAGAGATGTTGATCGGCCCCGGAACGCTGCGGCGCGGGGCCGAGCGATTCCTGGTGGTGCTGCCGATGTTCCACGTCTACTCGATGGTGTTGAACATGATCTTCGGCTTTGCCATCGGCGCCGAGCTCGTGGTGCACCAGCGCTTCGACCTGGCGGCGGCGTTGCGGGAAATCGAAGAAAGCAAAATCACCGTCTTCCTTGGCGTGCCGACGATGTACGTCGGCTTCATCGGCCACCCCGACATCGAGCGCACCGACCTGTCGTCGCTCAAGTGGTGCAACTCCGGCGGCGCGCCAATCGCTGGCGAGGTCTTCAGTAATTTCGTACGCATGGCGCGCTGCCGACTGCTCGAAGGCTGGGGCATGACCGAGATCTGTGGGGTCGGTACCCTTACGACCGGCGCCGGCTCGCCTGCGCCCGGGACCTGCGGCGTGCCGGTGCCGGGTGCTGAGGTCAAGGTGATCGATCTCGCGACGCTCACCGATCTCCCGCTGGGCGAGTGCGGCGAAATCTGCATCCGCGGTCCGCAGGTCATGAAAGGCTACTGGAACAATCCTGTTGCCACCGCCGAGGTGATGACCGCCGACGGGTTCATGCGGACCGGCGATGTGGGCTACATGTCGGACGACGGCTTTGTCTACCTGGTCGACCGTACCAAGGACATGATCATCTGCAGCGGCTTCAATGTCTACCCACGCAACATCGAAGAAGCGATCTACCGCCATCCGTCGGTCGAGGAAGTGAGCGTGATCGGCGTGCCGGACGCCTACCGTGGCGAATCACCCAAGGCTTTCATCAAGTTCAGGCCGGGCATCGAGCCGCTCACGCTCGATGCACTGCGCAGCTTTCTGGAGGACTACCTCGGCAAGCACGAGATGCCGCAGGCGATAGGGCCGCGCGCCGAACTGCCGAAAAACCGCCGCTGCCAAGCTGTCAAAGAAAGAGCTATATGCGGAAGCCGCGGCCGAAATGGCGGGCAAGTCACCGAAGTGATCGTTACGCGTTGATAGTGCTCATCACACTCCCAGGCAATCAAAAAAGGAGACAACCGCATGAAGAAAACAGTTACGACTTTCGCGCTCGCTGCGCTGCTCGCAGGTCCTGCTTATGCCCAGAAGGATGAGACTGTTCGCATTGCATTCATCGACCCGCTCTCGGGCGCGTTTGCCAACGTCGGTGCCAACCAGCTCAAGAGCTGGCAGTACGTTGCCGAACAAATGAGCGGTGGCAAAAACCCGGCCGGCGTCAAGTTCGAGGTCGTCGGTTTCGACAATAAGGGGTCGCCGCAAGAAAGCGTGAACGCCCTGCGCGCAGCGATAGACCAGGGCTTTCGCTACGTGACGCAGGGCAACGGCTCGGGCGCAGCACTCGCTATTAGCGAGGCCGTGGCCAAGCACAACGAGCGCAACCCCGGCAAGGAGATCGTGTACCTCAGCTATTCGGCCAAGGACCCGTCGCTCACCAACGAGAAGTGCAATTACTGGCACTTCCGGCTAGACGCCGACACGACTGTGCGCATGGAAGCGGTCACCGCCTTCATGAAGGACCAGCCGAAGATCAAGAAGGTCTTTCTCATCAACCAGAACTACTCGCATGGCCAGCAAACCGTGCGCTTCTTTAAGGAAGGCATCGCGCGCCAGCGGCCCGACGTGCAGATCGTCGGCGAGGAGTTGATCCCGATCGGCACGGTGAAGGATTTCGCGCCTTACGTGGCGAAGATCAAGATGTCTGGCGCCGACACCATCGTCACCAGCAACTGGGGCAGCGACCTTACGCTGCTGGTCAAGGCTATGAACGATGCCGGTCTCAAGATCGGCATGTACACCAACGATGCCAACGTGTCGGGCACGCCCACCGCGCTGGCTGCGGGCGGCGACAGCGAGGTCTATATCGTCTCGCCGAACCACAACAACCATACCGGTGAACTCGGTGCTCTCTCGGCCGGCTTCAAGAAGAAGTACAACGACGATTACTACATGTACACGTCGTACAACGGCATCGTGCTGCTGAGCGATGCCATGGCCAAGACCCGATCGACCGACCCCGCGAAAGTGGCTGCGGCGATGGAAGGCATGACCATCAAGAGCTTCGCTGGCGAGGCGACGATGCGCAAGTCCGACCACCAGATGCAGCAGGCGATGTTTATCTCCAAGTGGCAGAAGGTCGACAAGACTAATCCTTACAGCGTGGAGAACACCGGCTACACCTTCGCGCCCGTCAAGCGACTCGAGCCCTACGTGGCGAGCACGCCGACCAGTTGCGTGATGAAGCGGCCGTCCTGATGCGGTAAAGCCTTGCAGGAACTGGCCTGGCGCCGGGCGGCTGGCGTTCGCACTGCAGCCGCAGCTGACCCACTCCCAAGTTTGAACGACTGACCTTTAGATTGTGGCTAACTTCTTGCGGTAGTCTGTCGCAGCGTTTGAGATTGTTGGCTCGGTAAGCACTGCGCCTTCGATCGGCTGGACTATCAGCCAATGGATGACTGGACGTTCTACGGAGAGGCCGAAAATCCTTGTCTCTAAGCCGGCGTTCATCGCACCGCCGCAGCCGTCAGCGGCTCAGCCCGCCTCTCAGTGCATGCAGCGCCCGAGTGTTTGATCGCATGCGAGGACGGGCGCACGGTAAGCGTCCAGTTTCCCCACCTTGATTGTAAAAAGGCGAAGAGCGATGGTGTCCACCTATTTTTAGTGGACACCTATGCACTCCAACACACTGCGACGGCGCCATAGCACCGAACTCAAGCAACAGGTACTGACTGCGTGCGCGCAACCGGATGCGTCGATCGCCGCGGTAGCTCGCGCGTTTGGCTTGAACGCCAATCTCGTGCACAAATGGCGCCGTGGACGCGAGGCAGGTCCAGTTGCGTCGGCCGCATCGACGGCGGTTGCCGAGTCGGCGCCGCAGTTCATCGCGTTGTCGTTGTCGTTGCCCTCGCCACCTCCGACCTCGGCCCCGGCACCTGCGCTGGAGGTTGCTGCTGTCGTGGCCGAGGCGATCCGTCTTGAGTTCAAGCGCGGCGCGCTCGGTATGAGCGTGACGTGGCCGGTCTCGGCAGCAGCCGACTGCGCAGCGTGGCTGCGTGAGGTGTTGCGATGATCCGCATCGACGCACTGTGGCTGTGCACGAAGCCAGTGGACATGCGCTCTGGCGCCGAGCGACTGCTCGCGCACGTGGTCCACGCCCTGGGCAGCGCCAACGCTCACCACGGCTACCTGTTCGCCAATGCGCGGGCCACGCGCATCAAGATGCTCGTGCATGACGGCTTCGGCGTGTGGTGCGCTGCGAGACGGTTGAACGTCGGGCGCTTCGTGTGGCCACGCGAGATCGATGCGACCCTGCCGATTGCGCTCACGCAAGCGCAGTTCGACGCGCTGGTGGTTGGGCTGCCCTGGCAGCGCTTGCCCGAGATGGGCGCGATCACGCGCCTCTAGAAGCCGAGCTCGCGAAGGCGGTGCGTTGACAGCGCATCCCCCAATGGTGGCGAGTCTGCGGGACCCGCATGATTCACCCATGCAAGACCTGCACGAGCTCAAGGATGATGACCTGCAAGGGCTGATGCCCGAGGCCGTCGCCGTGCTGGCGCAGCAGATGCTGCAGCGCATTCGTCAGCTGGATCGTGAGCTCGAGCGACGCGACAGCGAGATCAAGTTCAAGGATGCCAAGATCGAGAAGATCACCTTCCAGCTTGCGCGACTGAAGGCCTGGAAGTTCGGCGCGAAGACCGAAGCGATGAACGCCGAGCAGCGCCGGCTCTTCGAGGAGACGCTGGCCGAGGACGAGGCCAGTCTGCAGGCGCAACTGGAACAAGCCAGGGGCGAGACATCAACGCCGCGCGAAGACAGCGCCGCATCCAGTCGCGCGCCACGTCGTCGGCCCCTGCCCGACGATCTGCGTCGCGTGGAGCACCACCACGAACCCGAGAGCACGAACTGCCCGAACGCGGAGTGCGGCAAGCCGATGACGCGCGTGGGCGAAGACACCAGCGAGCGGCTGGACATCATTCCGGCAGAGTTCTTCGTGCACCGCCACATCTACGGCAAGTGGGCGTGCCGCTGCTGCCAGTGCCTGGTGCAGGAACCAGCTCTGCCGCAGATCATCAATGGCGGCATGCCTGCAGCCGGGCTGCTCGCGTACACATTGATCAGCCGCTTCGTCGATCACCTGCCGTATTACCGGCAGGAGGCGATCAACGCGCGCTCGAACGTGCACACGCCGCGCTCGACGCTGGCAAGCTGGTCCGGGCAAGCCGGCGCGGCGCTCGAGCCGCTGTACGACGCGCACAAACGCTTCGTGCTGTCTGCGCGCGTGCTGCACGCCGACGAGACACCGGTAGCTATGCTCGACCCGGGCGCGGGCAAGACCAGACGCGCCTACGTCTGGGCCTATGCCCGTGGCGCCTTCGATGCGGTGCCGGGTGTGATCTACGACTTCTGCGTCGGGCGAGGCGCGCGGTTCCCCATCGCGTTCCTCGGCCCGGCAAATGACGGGCGCGAGCGCCGAAGCTGGCGCGGCACGTTGGTGCGCGACGAATACAAGGCCTACGACAGCGTCATGAGCGCGGTGCCCGATCGCATGGCGGCCGGATGTCTGGCTCACGCGCGACGCAAGTTCGATGAGCTGTTGCGCGACGGCGGCCACAGCGCGGTCGCGACCGAGGCCTTGCAGCACATCGCCAGGATTTACAGGCTCGAGCGCGAGTTGGCCTCGATGACAGCCGAGGATCGGCTGGCTGGAAGGCTCAACGGCACGCGGCCGCTGTGGGAGCAACTGCATGCGTGGCTGCGGTTGGAGCGAAGCCGCGTGCCTGACGGCAGTGCGACGGCCAAGGCCTTGAACTACAGTTTGAATGCCTGGGAGGCGCTCACGCGCAACCTGCTCGATGGCGATGTCTCTATCGATAACAACCACTGCGAGAATCTGATCCGCCCCTGGGCCATGGGCAGGCGAGCATGGCTCTTCTGCGGCAGCGAGCTTGCAGGCCAACGTGCAGCGGTCGTCATGAGCCTCGTGCAATCGGCCAAGCTCAACGGGCACGATCCGTGGGCTTACCTCAAGGACGTTCTCACGCGCCTGCCAACGCAGTTGAACAGTCGCATCGACGAACTGCTTCCGCACAACTGGCAGCCCGCAGGCTGACCTGCCCGACAGGTCAGCGTCCCTTCGTCAAGGTGGGACGGCGAGCCGCTTACGGCGCACGGCCAACTGGCGAAGATAGCTATCGTGCAGACGACCGCGCCAGCATCGGCAGGTTGGACAGGGCGCGCAGCGCGAACGGTATGCAGGCGTGCAGCGCCGGATGCCGTGATCGAGTGCTTCTGGTCGCGGGGTTATGAAGCCAACTCGGTGCGGGATCCGGCCGACGCGATGGGCATCGCTGGCCCCAGTCTGTACAACACGTTCGGCGACAAGCGCACGCTCTACCGGCAAGCGCTCGAGCGCTATGTCGAACGAGGATTTTGCGATCGGATCAGGCGCTTCGAATCGCAACTGGCACCTTGAGCGGCCATCGGTGCCTTCTTCGACGAGGTCATCGAGCTGTCGCTGGCCGACAGGCAGCGCAAGGGATGCATGATCGTGAGCGCGGCCCTTGAGCTTGCGCCGCACGATGCAGAGATTCGGGCTGCGCTGAGCGGTGTCCAACGCGACATGGAGGCCTTCTTCCAGGTTCTGTCGCGGTAAGGCCGGCGCAGGTAAGCTGAGGTGAAACTGACGACTGGATGAAGGCGATGATCAAGGCGTTGCGCAAGGTAATCAAGCGGGCGCACTATCCGCTGGAAATCATGCTGACCTGTGTGCGCTGGTACGCGGCTTACCCGCTGAGCTTGCGCCACATTGAGGAGATCATGGCCGAACGCGGAGTCGTCGTTGATCACGCCACCGTGCACCGCTGGGCGATCAAAATCCTGCCCGTGCTGGCCGCCGTGTTCCGACGGCACAAACGCCCTGTTGGCACGAGCTGGCGGATGGATGAGACTTACATCAAGGTCGCCGGCCAATGGAAGTATCTGTACCGAGCTGTCGATCGCGATGGCAACACCATCGACTTCCTGCTTCGTGCCAACAGAAACCACGCAGCCGCACGAAGCTTCTTTGAGCAAGCCATCGGTCTGCACGGTGTGCCCGAGAAGATCACGATTGACAAGAGCGGCGCCAACACGGCTGCCATCCAAAGCATTCGAGCCGACTCCGGTGCGGACATCGAGATGCGCCAGTCGAAGTATCTCAACAACATCGTCGAACAAGACCATCGGGCCGTCAAACGCATCGTGCGGCCGATGCTCGGCTTCAAGTCTTTTCGCTGCGCACGAGCACTCATCGCCGGTATCGAGACCATGCACATGATCAAGAAGGGGCAGCTCGACGGCTCGCAGGGCCAAGCCTCGTCCGCAGCAGCGAAGTTCTACTCGCTGGCTTTCTGAGCGACACGCGCGCCGCACATTTGCTCGTGCAGGCGCTGTTATTGCGACAGAACCGCGATGCGCGCACCCTGAAATACGTCGCCAGACGCACCGCCGAGGGCCTATCGAAAAAGGAGATCCATCGCTGCCTCAAGCGCTACATCGTGCGCGAGTTGTACCCGCTGATTCTGGCTGACCTGGCCGACTCCGCACGTCCCGCTTGACATAGGAGCGTCAACGCGGCCATGGAGAGCTTCTTCAAGACGCTGAAAGTCGAGAGGATCTACCAGGTCCGCTATGACATCCGGGCACAGGCTCGGCTGGACATCGTGGACTGGATCGAGGGTTTCTACAACCGCGTGCGCATGCACACGGCTATCGGATACCTCGCACCGGTTACGAGGGAACGCAGCCTTCTGGCTGCGTGACTTGGTGTACGTGGAAACGAGGCAGGATCATTCTTGGCCTGAGGCGTGCCTGCGATCTCCCGCGTCCTATTAGCAATGGCCGCGGTCGGATCTGCCTTTCCCTCCATATCGACTTCACCACCGGCGCAGCCAAGGAAAGCCTTCAGCAGCCGGAGCGCCCGGCGCACGCGGGCAGCACGTGTCGTGGCTCCTTGCGCCGCCCATAGCTCGATAGCCGCTGCGTCGCTTGCTCGCGCGACTCTGGTAGCCCAGGTGGTGCGACATCTCCGCGCCCAGAGCGCGCTCGATGAGCGCCTTCTTGAACGCGGCCGTCGTCTCGTTGACGGCCTCGGCAGTTATGGTACCGGAAACGAACTGGTCAATCAGTCGTTCGGAATCGACGGCAGCGCCGTCACTTCGCGGCGATCGCCGCGTTCTTCAGCTTCGCTTTGCTCACCGGCATACATGCTGCTTGTAGTCATGCTGTGCGTCGAACACAAGATTTAGGACAGGCTCGTCTGCGCCAGACGCCACCTTGGCTCGATCGCGAGCAGTCTGGCCAAAACGTTGCTCGCCATTTATGTGCGGTATCGCACTGAACTTTGGTGGAAACTTTTCTACAGTGCGGGGCTGATTTCCAATTCGCGCGAGCGGAACGCAATTCACACGGGCCTGAAGCCAGCACACATCGGCTATGTTGCGTTGAGAAACTTGATCGATGAGCAATGCAAGCAGCAGCGCCAAAACACGCTCATTGCATTGTCATTCAGTGCGGGCGCTGAAAACTCTTAAGTAAGAGCAACTAAAGCGTGTTGAATCACGCTGCCGTTGCGCAAGAAAGTCTCCTATGTATCGTTTTCTTGCCAACAACCGTGATGAGTTAATTGCCCGGTGCAAACTCAAAGTGGCACAGCGTCCTTACCGCGCGGCGTCCGAAAAGCATCTGGTGCAAGGCGTGTCGATGTTCCTGGATCAGCTGATCCGAACACTTATCGCCGAGACACACAGCGACGGCGACGCAAGCGTCAAAATCTCCGGGTCGTCCGGCGGGGACTCTCTGGCCTTGTCGGAAATTGGTGTCAGCGCTACAGCACACGGCAAAGCACTGTTGAATCTGGGCTACACGGTAGATCAGGTGGTCCACGACTATGGCGATGTGTGTCAGGCAATCACCGATCTGGCTTTTGAGCGGGACGCGCCTTTTACCGTTGATCACTTCCGCACGCTGAATCGATGCTTGGATAACGCCATCGCTGATGCAGTCGCAGAATTTTGCTTTCAGCGTGACGCGCAGATTTCTGTGCATCAGATTGCCGGCGAGAAACAAAGGCTGGGCTTTTTGGTTCACGAGCTTCGCAATGCACTGGGAACAGCCAACCTTGCGTTTCGCGCGCTGGATGTGGGCAATATGACAGTCAAGGGCGCTACTGGTGCGGTTCTGTCGCGCAGCCTCGCGTCGTTGAATCTTCTGATCGGAGGTGCACTCGTCGAAGTGCGAGGCGAAAAGCCGCATGAACGTCAAACGTTTTCGTTGGCTTCGTTCATCGCGGATTCTGCGACTGCAGGACGATTCAGTGCCGATTCGCTAGGTCGGACTTTTGATGTGTGCGACGTAGACCCGTTGTTGGCGATATGTGCGAATCGAGAGCTTCTGCACGCTGCATTGGCGAACTTGCTGCAGAACGCTTTCAAGTTCACCCGCGCAAATACCGCCGTGACTTTGAATGCTCATGCCTTCGGAGAGTTTGTTCTGATCGACGTCGAAGACCATTGCGGCGGACTGCCGCCCAAGGGTGTCGAGAATATGTTCGTGCCCTTTAAGCACAGCGGTCACGAAAATGCTGGGTTGGGGCTGGGTCTGTCCATAGTCCGGCAGAGCATTGAAGCGGATCTTGGAACCTTGAGCGTGCGCGACGTGCCGGGAAGCGGCTGTGTCTTCACCATCAGTTTGCCGCGACACTCCCTTGCTTAGGGGCTCTGCGATCGACCGTCGAGAATCGCCCCGGAATTGAACTAACCCCCAGAAGTTGGATAGTTGAAAGCTAGCAACTCAACGCCTGAATACGGGTACTGAACCGGGCTCAGGCCATTCAGTTTGAGCTTCAGACGTTGATGGTTGTAGTAGTGGACGTAGCTGCGTAGGCCCGCCCGCAGCCCATCAATGTTAGCGAACTTGTTGAGATAGAAGAACTCCGACTTGAGCGTTCCGAAGAAGCTCTCCATCGCGGCGTTGTCCAGGCAATTGCCTTTGCCAGACATGCTCTGCGTCAGACCGCGGTCGCTGAGTTGCTTGCGATAGGCAGGTATCTCATAGTGCCATCGTTGATCGGAGTGCAGAAGTGGCACAGCGGCTCGTCCCTTTAGCTTGCATAGCGCCGTGCTGAGCATGTTCCCGACGAGAGAGTACAGAGGACGTGCTTGCATTTCGTAGGCCACGATTTCTCCGTTGCAAAGGTCCATGATCGGCGACAGGTAGAGCTTGTCGCCTCGGACGTTGAGCTCGGTCACATCAGTCACCCACTTCTCGTTCGGCCGCGCTGCATTGAATTGGCGATTGAGCACATTGGGCCAAACAATCGTGTAGCACCACCAAACGCATCGTCAAGAAGGAGGTCTGGATGGATAAAGACAACTTCAGCCTGAATGCCAAAGTGGAAGCTTGCTTTCGTACCCGTCTCACCGCTCTGACCTTGGCCGGATGCGGCGCCGTCGCAGCCGCCATGAGGAACCCTGCATGAGCCCAGACGTATGACTCTTGTTTCTGAGCCCGACCAGCTTGCCGAATCATGAGTCGGTGGGCTACACGGATTTGCAATCCGTTGCAGGGCCGCTTTGCTACGCGTGTCAACCTGCGGCGCAACAACAAAAACACGATGCTTAAAGAATGTGCAATCGGCTGGAAAGGCAAGCGGGCCGGGCGATGCGCATATTCAAAATTGCATCGTCCACAGCGTTGTCCACACAAACAAGGAACAAAAGTTTTCCAACGCTCGACCCTTGTAGAGTCGGCTCGCCGCTGGTCTCCCTTGGCCGGCGGCCGGATGTGTGACAACAATCGGTTCCGGCCGGGCGTTTTTTGTCAGCTTTCGCGCCAGCAGCCGACATTCGAGGTGCCGATGAAAGTCCAAGTCCAGCCCGCGGCCGAAGACGATGCAGCTGATGCTTGCAATGTCATTCGAAATTCAATCCTGGAATGTTGCGACGACGATCACCGCGGCGATGCCAAGGTGCTCGAAGCATGGTTGTGCAACAAAACTCCGAACTTCGTGCATGGACTTATCCGCGCACCCAACGCGTTTTCGGTGGTCGCCACAGTTGACGGTAAAACGGTCGGGTTCGGGTCTGCCTCGGCGACCGGTGAGATCACGCTCTGCTACGTCGCGCCCTCCGTCCGGTTCAGGGGGGTGGGCAAGGCGCTGCTTGCAGCTATTGAAGACCACGCGGCTCGGGCGGGCGTCGAGACACTGCGCCTAGAAAGTACCCGCACGGCTCGAACGTTCTACCTCCGCAACGGATTCGCATCTGAAGGACCCCCGGTTCTTTCATTCGGCATCGAGGGTCAGCCCATGCGAAAGCAGCTCTGGTCGAGAGGCTAAAACGCACCGGCCCCGGAAGGCAGAATGCGGGCCATGAGGCGCCCTTCCCGAACGACCGGTCTTGTGACTTCTAATCCAGATGGATCGCCACACTCCGCGTGGGTCGCTTCCAGCAGGTGGTGATGTTCTAGGCGTATGTGGAACTGGTCTTGCATCGCATCGACCGCGCGCAGCGTATTCAGCTGATTTCGGCGTACGGCAGCATCATTTCCCGGCGCGGCGTATGGCGATCGTCTCCCTGATCTTGTCTGCAACGTCACTGATTCGGAATGGCTTGCTGATGACGGCCGTACCCGAGAGATCCGCCGGCAGCACGGTCTTCATGTTGTAGCCCGTGCTGAAGACGAACGGCACACCGCGCTCGGCCAGCACACGCGCCACTTCCCACGACATTTCACCGTTGAGGTTCACGTCCAGCAGAGCGGCATCGAAGTCGCCCGTCCTGGCCAGATCCAGCGCATCGACGACGCGCGTGGCAGGGCCCACAAACAGCCACCCAAGGCCTTCAAAAATCTCTTCAAGCAACGTGACGACGAGAAACGAGTCTTCCACCACCAGGATTCGATAGGGACGCTCGCCGCTGCCAGCGTGAGGCGCTGGCTGGACCGCGAGCGTTGATGCGGACGTGATGATGTCGCGACTGAGCACCGACGAAGGCGGCAGGAACACGTCGCAGACGATGCCGGCGGGCTCGTATCGCAGCGTGGCGCTGCCGCCTGTTTCCATGGCCAGGGCACGCTCGATGAGGGTCGAGCCAAAACCGCGCCGCGACGGCGGTCGCACCCGCGGGCCACCGGCTTCGGTCCACGACAGGCTGATGCCGTTGTCATCGGCTAGTGTCCAACGCACGGCCACGGTGCCTCCAGGTGTGGAGAAGGCGCCGAATTTGGCGGCGTTCGTCACCAGCTCGTGGATTGCGAGCGACAGCGACAGCGCCGACTTGGGCGTCAACACCAAGTCATTGCCTTCAATCGTGACGACGTTTTGGCGCTGACCGAAAGGCTCGAGTTCTTCGCGCAAAAGGCGGGTGATCGACACACCCTCCCAGCGGGCTTCCGACAGCAGGCTATGCGCCTTGGCCATGGATTGGATGCGTCCGTCCAGGCCTTGAACAAAACCAGTAAGCGTTTCGGCGCTGCGGCTGGTCTGCACCACCAGTGCCTGGATGTTGGCGAGCGTGTTCTTGACGCGGTGGTCCAGTTCGGCCATCAGCAGGCGGTCACGATCCGCCGCTTTCTTGCGCTCCAGCGCGGCGGCGTTGATGCGGCGCAACACCACGTGCAGCAATGACAGTCGCAGATCAAAGGCCGCTTGGTTGTCGGCCGATGTCCAGGGCATGCTGCGGCCAACGATGGTTTCGCGCCAGACCTCGAAGGACTTGCGCGGAGTCAGCCGGTCGCCATGCGGGCCTGGCACTAGCTCCTTGCCTGGGGGACCCGCCCATTTGAAGCGTGCCACGATCTCGGGGCGGAACCAGATGATGTAGTCCGAGAGGTTGTCGGACACCGATATGACGAGCAGGCCGGCGGCCGAGGCGGCGAATTCCTTTGCCGGCGCCCAGACGTCACCCAGCCTGTCGGTGGCGTAGATCCCGGTGGTCTGCGGCATGTACCCGTCCAGCCAGCTCACCAGCTGCCTTATCTGCGCCTCGCCGGGCGTACTGCCCAAATAGGTAAGCTGACCTTTCACACAGACGGCGACCCCGCCCTTCTTTCCGGAGTCCATGCCACTGCCGCTGTAAATGTAGTCCAGCAGGTTGGGAGACTGCTGCGTCAGGCCGTCGGCGTAGTCGTCAGCGCCAGCCAGGTTGAGCATCAGGCTTTGCAGTACCGTGCGGCTGGCCAGCCGCAGCTCGAATTGATGCGCCTTTTCACGGACTTCCAGTTGCAAGGAAAACATCGAGCCGAACAGTTCGCACACCGCTCGCAGGTGTCGCGGAAGCCGCCGCGGGCTGTAATGGTGGCAGGCGATCAGGCCCCACAACTTGTCACCGTGAATGATGGAGATGGACATCGACGCGTCGATGCCCATGTTGCGCAGGTACTCGCGGTGAATGGGTGACACATCGCGCAGGATGGCTTGACTCATGTCGAGCGGCAGGCCGGTGCGAGGATTGAGCGACGGCGTCAGCGGCGCAGGGTCGTAGTTGACCTGGGTGATGAGCCGCAGCCAGTTCTTCAGGTACAACGCGCGAGCTTGCTGCGGGATGTCGGCCGCCGGGTAGTGCAAATCGAGAAAAGGCTCCAAATGCGGCTCGCGGCTTTCAGCAATCACCCAGCCCGAGCCGTCTTGCATGAATTGATAAACCAGAACGCGGTCATAGACGGCCACCTCACGCACGCGCTCGGCAGCCAGTTGGCACAGTGCCCGCAAAGAAGGCGCGGCGTCGAAGCCCTGGACCATGTCTTGCACGGCGGCCAACGGGTCAGAGGCAAAGGGGTCGCCGATGTTGGCGGCCTCGAACTCCAGCACCAATGTGTCGCCGCGGCGATGCAGGCTGGCGTCCAGCGGCATGTCGGCGTGCACACGCATCGCGGGGTCCAGCAGGTGACGCGGTGTGGTCAGCGCCTGCTCCGCGCTAAGGCGACGCAAGCGAGCGGTCTGCGCTGGGTTCAACACAGTGTCGGCACTTTTGCCCAGAAGATCGTGCAGCGATTTGCCCAGCAGGCCGGGCAGGTCGCCGGCGGCTTGAAGCACTTCCAGCGTGTCCCTGTCCAGCACCAGCAGCACGCCGTGCGGCAGGATCGCGCCGGGAATGTGAATGGGCTCGCGGTCGCAGTTGTTGATGTCGGAGGCTGTGATGGTGGTGGCGCCGGTGTTGGCGCTTGTGGCGATTGGCATGGCGTTGCTTTCAGACATGGTGGCCTTGCAAGTGTGCATTGCCAGCGACCGCCGGTGCGCGCTGTAGTAGACGCTGGATTTCCGCCCTCACCACGGCGTAGCACTCGCAGGCCCGTGCTTCCAGCCCTGCCGGGTCAAGAATGGAGATGTTGCCACGGCGGTAGCGGATGTAGCCGCCGTCCTGCAACTTGCTGGCAGCTTCGCTGATGCTTTCGCGGCGCACGCCCAGCAGGCCCGCCACCAGTTCCTGCGTCATCATCATCTCTCCTGGCGGCACACGGTCGGCGGTCGACAGCAGCCAACGGCTTAGCTGCTGCTCCACGGTATGGAAGCGGTAGCAAAACGCTGTCTGGCCGATTTGCGCGATCAACACCTGGGTGTAGCGAAGCAGTACGGGGCGCAGCGCCCCAGCGCTTGCAAAAGCTTGCGCCAGCGGCTCGCGAGCCATCCGGTAGCAGTAGCCGCCGTTTTGCACTACGGCCGAGTTCGGCATGGATTTGCCACCCAGAAACAGTGCAATACCGACTATCCCCTCGCGCCCCACGCCAGCACTTTCGGCCGTCTCCCCGCTTCTGCCCACGTAATGCAGCGAGACCACCGCCGTAGTGGGAAAGTACGCATGGCGCAAGACTTTGCCAGGCTCGAAAACCATTTCACCGGGCGGCATTGGTACGAGCTCGAGATTGGCTTCAATGGCGCGAAACTCCTCGGCGGGCAGGGCCGCCAGCAGAAGATTCTGGCGGGGGGTGTGGTCAAGTGACATGCATTGGATAAACGAGGCGCGGTGGAGCGCTTACTAGCTGCTCGGCATGAATTCAACGCCAGTGCCGCGGTAACCGACGAAGCGGCACCTGGAGTCGAACATCGGCCGGCCGCTCACGCGGAACTGCTGGCGCTGGCCACTGACCTGGGTACGGTGGACGACAAGGTCTACAAAGGGCAGGCGGGCGGTGACGCAGGTTTGCACCGCCGTGCGCTCGTTTTCGTCCCAACCGCCGGACCATCGCGCAGCATCGCCCCTGGCATCAGCCTGTGATTCAGCGCGCAGGCCCAGAATCTCCATCACCGGCCCCGAGACGCTCCTGAAGTTCCCGCGTTCGTCCTGCTCCCAATACCAGTCCGAAGCCATCTCGGTGAGGCTGCGATAGCGCGCTTCGCTCTCGCGCAGCTCTGTTGTCCGCTCCTGCACAGCCAGCTCCAGCTCAGCGTTGTAGCCTTCCAGCTTACGGTACAGAAGTCGCACTTCGAGCATGTTGTGAATGCGCGTCTTGACCTCCAAAAAGTCGAACGGCTTGCTGATGAAGTCTTTGGCTCCGGCCTGCAAAGCGCGCAGCTTGTGGCCAGGCTGGGCGGTAAGCACAATGACCGGCAGGTAGCTGTCCGGCACGTTGCGCTTCAGCTCCTGCATCACGCCAAAGCCGTCGAGACCGGGCATTTCGAGGTCCAACAGGATCAGGTCGTAGGAATGTCGGTGGTGCAGAGAGCAGACCTTCACCGGATCAAGCGTGGTGCTGACCTTTGTGTAGCCCGCGTCGCCCAATAAGAGGCGCAACACCTCCACATTGGCTGCCTGGTCATCCACGATGAGAATGCTGGCGGCGAGGATGTTTTGGTCCATTGTCATGGGGTGAGCCCTCCTGCGTTCAATTCGAGCCAGTAGGCGTTGACATTGCCGGTCGGGCTGGCAATGGTTTCAGTCGCGATCGCGCCGCCCATATACCCAGCCAGTTGCTGGCTGACGATCAGTTTGATGTGGTTGGCTGGGTCAGCGTGGGTCAACCACGCGACCGACCGGCCGCAGCTTGTATCCCGAAAATTCACACGAAGACGGCCATCTGCGCATTGGTGACAGCTCACATGCACGGTGCCAGCGGCGCCGCTGTGCGACAGCGCATGGCCAACGAGAGTCATGAGAATCCGCCGCAGCCGTGCGCGATCAGCCATGACGAAGAGGGTCGGCGCTGGCCATGCGAACACCATGTCGACATCGTTTTGGCGTGCCAAAGGTCTAGCCAGCGCTTCGCATTCGCGCAGCACCTCTTCAAGCGAGAGACGTTCCATCTGCAACTGCAGTTTGCCGGACTCGAGCAGCGATGCATCAAGAATCTCGTCGATCAAAGCCAGCAGAACCCAGCCTGCTTTGAGGATCTGTTCCAAGCCGTTCTTCTGGCGCGAAGTCGGCGCTGGCATCCCGGCGTCGATGAGTTCGGCGAAGCCGAGAATGGCAGTCAGAGGCGACCGCAGAGCATGGCCCATGGCCCACAAAAACTCTGAATGAGTGCGCAGGGCCTGTGCAAGCGCGTCTTCGGCGGTCCTGAGCTTCAGCGCCATTTCGCGCAAGGGCTCATCAACATGCGCCGGAGCCAACTCTTCGGATTCCATCAGCGCAGAGTCCAGAGTCGGCAGGTCTGCGTCGCGCTGTATCGGCCTTGCTGCGGCATGGCGGCCTTCTTTGGGTGAATCAAGCTTCATCGTACCGTTGACGCCGCGACGCGGATCGTCAGAGCTGTGTGTACGTAGATCACTGATGGGCAAAAGTGATGCTGACGCCGTCCAAGATGTCTTTACCTGCTCGGTGACCACGGCGTGCTGGTGCGGAGAGATCCACCCTGAGTACGGCGAGTTGCCACCTGGCGCGCTGCAACGGATTCATGGATCAGGTCGTACGCTTCAATCGCCGTGCTACTCGTCGAACATTACGATTCGTCCGAGGGCCGCCATGGGTGTGATGAGGTTTGTGTACATGGCAAAAGCGGATGCGCGGTTCAGGTCACCGAATGTAAGCACCGTGGAGTCAGCCGTCTGTGCGCCGGTTAACTTATGACGGCAGGTTTTCCCACACCGTATCCTCCAGTTGTCCGGGGCAAGCAGTGCGCTCGCGCTTCACCCGGAGCACATTGCGGTGTTGCGCATGCTGCGTATCTGTGGGGAACGCGGGTGCACGAGCGGCTGACGGGTGAGTGCATCGATTGAGAACCGCGCTAGTTGATCGGGATGGGGCGTTTCGTAATACGCAGCATCAGAGTGACGCGCTCACGCCGCGGACGACCACTATCTGCCGTCCGAATCAACGACATGAACGGCAACAATGGGCGGCGGATTCAACCGGTCGATGCAACACATTCGCTGAACATCTCAGCGGGCGTGTGGAAGCCGAGGTTTTTGCGCGGCCTCTCATTCAATTGTCTCGCAACCGCGTTGAGCTGAGCCTGTGAGTAGCCCGAGATGTCGATGCCCTTGGGCATGTACTGCCTGAGCAGCCCGTTCGTGT
>NZ_JASJXG010000040.1:0-43542 GCF_035018765.1 Variovorax sp. RTB1 | reverse complement strand
GCACCGCACTGGGCACCGTGGTGATGGGCTCCTTCCCTTACGGTCTCCCCAAGGTCATGGTGTCGACGATGGCCTCGGGTTTCACGAAGCCTTTCATCGGTGCCAAGGACATCAACATGTTCAATCCGGTATGCGACATCGCGGGGCTCAACAGCATCACGCGAGACGTGTTCCGCAATGCTGCGCTGGCGACGGCGGCCATGGCGAAAGACTACTCGCCGAAGCGCGTTGAACCGAAGCCGCTGATCGCGATGACGACGCTCAGCACGATCGACAAATGCACTGTCAATGTGCGCAAGCAACTCGAAGCCAAGGGCTACGAAGTGATGGTGTTTCACACCCTTGGCACCGGCGGCATGGCCATGGACCAGATCGTCGGCGAGCGCGACGTGGTTGCGGTGGTCGATACCTCCTTGGTGGAGATCAATGACTTTCTCAATAACGGTTTGTGCAGCGCCGGACCGGACCGCGCAAAGTGGGCCATCCGAAAAGGCGTGCCGGTGATCTTTGCGCCGGGCAATGCAGACTTCATGGTGGCCGGCCCGATCGACCAGGCCACTGCGATGTTTCCGGGGCATCGGTATCACATGCACAACCATGCATTGACGGCCGTACGCACCGAGGCCAGTGAACTTCAGGCGTTGGCAAAGCACATGGGCGCCTTGATCGACGAGGCGGAACAGACGCGCGGCCCGGTGTCGTTCTTTGTCCCGCTAAAGGGATTTTCGAACCACGACAGTCCCGACGGCTATCTGCACGATCCGTCGTTGTGCCCCGTGTTTCTCGATGCGCTGAAGGAAGCCTTGCCAGCGGGCATCGTGCCCCGCGCTTTCGACTGCCATATCAACGATCCGGAGTTTGCAGACGCCATCGTCAAACAGGTTCTGGCCTACACAGCGGAGACGGCCAAAGCTACTGCTACTGCTACTGCTTGAGCAGGGCGGCAGGGACGATTCGAACGTTCATCAGCAAGGAAATTCGATCCATGACCACGGATAACAAGAACCCGGCCAGCCCGGCTGCCCAGCGCGCTTTCGAGGGCAAGGTCGTCCTTGTCACCGGAGCCAGTACCGGCATCGGTCGAGCGACTGCGATCGCTTTCGCGAACGCCGGCGCACGACTGATACTGGGCGACATCGACAAGCGATCCGCTGACACCGCTGCAGCGATCGTCGCGGCCGGCGGCCAGGCGCAGTTCGTTCCGACCGATGTCAGCGATCCGGAGTCGGTTCGTGCATTGGTCGACGCCGCGGTGCAGACCTACGGCAGGCTGGACGCTGCATTCAACAATGCAGGCCTGCTGCCGCCAACGGCGGACTTTGCAGACATGAGCGTGGAGGATTTCGATCGCACCATCGCAGTCGACCTGCGTGGCGTGTTCCTGTGCCTCAAGTATGAAATTGGCGCGATGCTCAAGACGGGGGGAGGCGCCATCGTCAATACCGCCTCCGTTGCGGGTGTCGTGGCTGATCCGGGCATGGCCTCCTATGTGGCTGCCAAGCATGGTGTGGTGGGCCTCACCAAGGCCGCCGCGCTGGACTACGCGACACGCAACATCAGAGTCAATGCCGTGGCGCCGGGACTGGTCGCAACGCCGATGACCAACCGGTGGCTGGACGATCCTGGTTTTGCCGCGAAACTGATGCAGAACAGTCCAATCGGGCGAGCCGCTCAACCCGAGGAAATCGCCGGGACTGTCCTGCATCTGTGCTCGTCAGCCGCGTCTTTCACCACCGGCCAGACCTTCGTGGTCGACGGGGGCCAGACCGCTCACTGAGGCTGGACGAACGCAAGGGGTGGCGTCCGCAGGTGCCACTGCGTTGCGCGCTGAAAGGCAGCACCGAGTGCCAGCAGCCGACCTTCTGCTCCGCCTCGTCCCACGAGCTGGATGGCCAGGGGCAAGCCATGGCGGTCGAACCCTGCAGGAAGACTGATCGCGCAACCACCGACGTGGTTGACCCAGCGCGTGAATTGACCGAGTGGCGGAATGCTTTCGTTGATTGAAGCCAATGGCGGTGCGGTGCAGTGTACGGTCGGCAGAAGCAACACTTCTTCGACGGTAAACCAACTCTCGAAACTGTCTGTGGCTTTGCGGCGCGCATGGCGTGCAGCGGCGACATGGGCCGGGTCGGCACTCCGCGCCTGCTCGAGGCGCCGCCTGATTTCCTCGCCAAATGCGCCGGGGTCACTTTCGAATCGCGTGCGATGGATTGCCCAGGCTTCCGACGCAATGAGCATGCCGGCGTCCCGCGTCAGGTCCGCCAGTGCAAAGGGCGTCACGGTATCGTGCAGCACCGCGCCCAGCCCTTCGAATACCGCGGCCGCGTCGTCGAGCGCCCGTTGCATCTCGGGTTCCAAAGCGATGGGATAGTCCGCTCTGGCGAGCCGGGAGATCCGCCATCCGTCCGGCGCCCGCATGGGAAGCAGCCGCTTGCGCGTCAGCACCTCGAAGAGGCGCGCGCAGTCGTCGGCGGTTTGTGCCATCGGCCCCACGCTGTCGTAAGACGGCGCAAGCGGAAACACGCCGTCGAGCGCGATCAGACTGTGGGTCGTCTTCAGGCCGGTGATCCCGCACAACGCAGCCGGCATGCGAATTGATCCTGCTGAGTCGCTTCCAAGCGCGGCTGTCGCCATGCGGGCGGCCACCGCCACCGCGCAGCCGCTGCTCGAGCCTCCGGCCACGCGCACGGTCTGCGCGTCCCAGGGGTTTCGCGGCGTACCGAGCGCGGGGTTGATGCCCCATCCGCCGAAGGCCAGCTCGACCATCTGGGCACGGCCGGCGATCCGCGCACCAGCGTCCAGCAGGCGCTGAACAGCGGACGACGAACTGGTGGCGCGCCTGTCGGCGAACATCGGCGCGCCAACGCCGACCCGCTCTCCGGCCAGGTCGAAGTTGTCCTTGAGGGCGATGGTCCTACCCTGTAGCGGGCCTGAGGGAGCGGGCTCCTGCATCGACCCCAGGCTCACGAAGGCATGCAGCGCGTCGTTCATGCGCGCGAGGGACTTGGCGTTGTCGACGTCCTGCATCAGCGCACTCGACGGGTCAGTGCTTGACGATCGGACTCGGTCCGGGAACGGTCGGAGATTTCTCCTTGTGCAGTCGATCCCGTATGTCCAGCCAATACCCCACAGGCAGCAACTGCACACCCAGCCGTCGCTCGATCTCGCCCCAGATGCCACGCGGAAGCAAGAGTGCAAACAGGAGCGCCGTCGCGCCCAACCCGATGAGGTAGATCACGCCGGTTCCGCCGAACAAGGTCTCCAGAGTGAAGAACAACACCGCACCGAGGATCGGCCCCTCGTAGGTGCCGATGCCACCGACCAGCACCATGAAGATCATGTAGGCGGTCCATTGCACGCTGAAGTAGGTCTTGGGCTGGAAGGTGATGGATGTGGCGAGCCACAGCGCGCCGGCAGCCGCGCAGCCGAAAGCAGACAGCACAAAGATCAGGCGCTTCGATTGATGGACCCTGATGCCCACCGAACTGGCAGCCTCCTCGTTGTCACGGATCGCCTGCGCCGCCGTTCCCATCTTGCCGCGCAGCATCACGAAGACCAGCCAGGCCAATGTGGCCATCGTGGCCAGCGCTGCCCAGTAGGTGTAGGCACGCCGCGCCTCCACTTCGTACGACTGCAATGCAATCAACGAAGTGCCCGTCTCGCCCTGCACCAAGTTGTCGAGATTCACAAGCAAGTGTGCGAGCGCCGCCACGACCCACATCCCAATGGCGAACTCACCGCCGCGCAGACGCAGCATGAAGGAGGAAATCGGCAGCGACAGGGCCGCGACGATCACCGCCGCCAGCAGCAGGGCCGGATAAGGGCTCACGCCCCAGTCGGCCAGCCGTACAGTGAAGTAGGCGCCGAGGCCGAAGAAGGCCTGATGACCGACCGACAGCAGCCCCGCGTAGCCCGCAAGCGCATTCCACATCAGCGCGAGGATGCCGTAGATGAACAGCGTCGTGAGTCGCTCCACCAGATTGGGAGACAGGAACAGGGGGCCGAGCACCAGTACCAGCTGGGTCACGACCACCAGCGACACCGTGAGAATCGAAACCGTGGTCCAGCGCTTGATGCGCGAATTTGCAGGCGGCGAATTCATTTCATGCCTTTCTGGCGGGGCGGCGCATCGATCGAACGAAGCTGCGGAAACGGTCCGTGGCATACACGCGGGTCAGCAGGACCAGAAGAAACACCACGTGCCCGGCAATGAGGAAGCCCTGCGGATGCACCTGGGCGCCGATGCTCTGCGCAATGCCCAGCACGATGCCGCCGAGCAATGTTCCCCAAAGCGAAGTGCCGCCGATGATCACCGCCTCAAAGGCGAAGATCAGCTGCTGCGGCCCGGTGTAGGGGTCGAAGGTCGCACGCATTGCAAGGAAGCCCCCTGCAACGGCCACGGTCGCCAGCGCGATGGCGCTGGCGGCGGCATAGACCGATCTGGCGTCGACGCCCACGAGCTGCGCAGTGTCGGGGTCGTGCGCGGCGGCGCGGATGCGACGGCCGAGCGCGGTATGCGTCAGCAAGAGCTGCAGGCCGCCCAGCATTGCGATGGCCACCACAAGTGTCAGCACGGCGAGCTGGCCGACGATGATGCCGCCCGGCAAGGTCCAACTGTCGTAGCTCAGCGAGTCGATATAGGGCGCCAGCGAGCGGGTGTCGGCGCCGAACCCTTCGAACATGGTGTTGTCGAGCACGCTGGCGAGCCCGAAGGTGCTCAGCAGAGGCACCAGCGCACCGGCGCGCGCGCTTCGCTCCAGGACCAGTCGATGCAGCACCCAGCCAAGCAGCGCCATCACCGGCACCACAGCGAGCAGTCCGAGCAGCGGATGTATCTCGAAGCGATCGGCCAGGAAGTACAGCATGTACGCGGAGAGCACGGCCAGGCTGCCATGCGCCAGGTTGATGATGCGCATCACGCCGAACATGAACGAGAGGCCGCAGGCGAGCACGGCGTAGTAGCCGCCGAGCATCAGGCCCTGGGTGATTTGATTGAGCCAGATCATGGGGTCGCAATCGAAAGTGCAGCGTCTTGCGACGCGGTCGTGCGATGGCCGAAGTAGCAATCCATGACTTGCTCGCGCGTCATTTCGTCGGTGCGCCCACTGGCGACAACCCTTCCTTCGAGCAGGCAGACGATGCGGTCTGCCACCTGGAAGGTTCGCTTCAAATCCTGCTCGACCAGCACGACTGTCGTGCCTTGTTCGCGGCCCATGCCCATGAGGGCGCGCAACGAATCGTAGACGCCTTGAACAGCCAGGGGCGAAAGGCCGAGCGACACTTCATCGAGCAAGAGCACGCGTGGATTGGTCATCAAAGCGCGGCCGATGGCCACCGCCTGCTGCTGGCCACCGGACAACGTCCCTGCGGCCGCCTTCAGTTTGGGGACGAGCTGCGGAAAGGCGTCCAGGACCGTGGCCAGATTCCACCTTCCTTCACGCTTGGCCGAACGGGCAACCAGGAGGTTCTCCTCGACAGTCATCGCAGGAAAAAGGCGGCGGCCTTCAGGCACCAGCGCCAGGCCGGCTGCGGCGCGGCGGTGTGCAGGCATGCTGCTGATGTCCTCGCCGTCGAAAACAATGCGGCCACCCGACACCGGATGGACACCGGCCACCGTGCGCAGCAAAGTCGTCTTGCCGGCGCCATTGGCGCCGACCAGCGCAAGCGTTTCTCCCTGTTCGATGTCCAGGCTGATGCCCTGCACCGCGGGGAGCAGGCCATGTCGCGCGACAAGGCTTTCGATCTTCAGCAAGCTCATTGACCGCCTCCCAGGTAGGCATCGACTACCGTGGCGTTGGCGAGTACCACATTCGGATCGCCCTCGGCAATGATTCGGCCGGCGTCCATGCAGACCAGCCTCTGAGCCACTTGCAAAAGGACATGCACGATGTGTTCGATCCATACGATGGCGATGTCCCGTGAATGCAGCACGCGGATTGTCTGCACCAGTTCGGAGGCCTCGCCGTCCGTCAGTCCACCGCCGATTTCATCGAGCAGAAGCACTTGGGGATTGGTGGCGAGCGCACGCGTGAGCTCAAGGCGTTTTCGGTCGAGGAGTCCGAGTGTTTCTGCCCGACGGTTGGCAAGTGCAGTCATGCCGCACAGGTCAAGCGCGTCGATGCAGCGGTCGTAGGCCTCGGCCCGCCTGAACCCGCCGCCGTGCGTCGCCGCCGTGAACACGTTTTCGAACACCGTCATCCCAGAGAAGGGTTGCGGTACCTGGTGCGTGCGCGCGATACCCAGCCGGCATCGCGCGGCGGCATCCAGCGAAGACACCTCCGCATCGCGAAACGCGATCCGGCCGGCGGTGGCGACCTGAGAGCCCGACAGAACGCTCAGCAGCGTCGTCTTGCCGGCACCATTGGGCCCGACGATCCCGATGGCATCACCCTGTTGGACATCAAAATCCACACCGTCGAGCACGACCAGCGCACCGTAATGCTTGCGAATGCCACGCGCGGACAACAACGAATCTTGAGCCGACATTGGGCAGCGTCCTTTCGCTTCAGGCGAGCGGAAGCAGCTTTGCGCCGACAGGCACGTTCGAGTCAGTGACGTTCTCGGTGATCACGTAGTCGAACTTGTACTTGGACCCCGCCGGCGCCTTGACCCACTGGGTGCCGATGATCGAGGTGTTGGACACGTTGGGCACCGGTCCCTTGGTGAAGTCGACCTTGCCGATCATGGTCGTCACGACCAGCGTACTCAAGGCCTTGGCGATGGCCGCTTTGTCCTTCGGGTTGCTGCTGGTCTTCAGCGCCTCGGCTCCTGCATCCAGGAGCGCCATGGTCGCGCCGAGCTGCTGCGTCCATTGCTTGTTCGCAGATTTCTCGTAGCTGTTGGCCAGATCGGCGCTGCTGATGCCTGTGAGCGCCGACTTGTAGGGAAAGTTCTTGTGCCAGTAGCAGGCGCTTGAGAGGTTGTACCCGAGCGGGCCGAGCGCCTCTACGTTGGAGGGGAAGAGTCCGAACTTCGCTACTTGCGCGACCTTCAGTTGCTTGGTCAGGCCCTGCTGCGCGGCTTGACGCCAGAAGGCGGCGAAGTCGGGTGGAATCGGAAAGGTGTTGAAGATCTCGACCTTCTCTGCCTTGAATTTCGCAATCTGTGCTGAATAGTCGGTGGTGCCGTCTTCGTAAGGTCCCGCATCGACAATCGTGAAGCCGGCCTTTTGCAACGCTGGCGCCAGGTTCGCTCGGATGGCGTTGCCGTCCGCGTCGTTCGGATACAGCGCACCAACCTTCTTGTTGGTTGGCAGCAGGCTCCACTGCGACGCGTAGCACCTTGCGAACTCGTCGACCCCGAAAGAGAAGTGGTAGGTCCACTTGAATGGTGACGGAGCGCCGGGCTTGGCGCCGCGGCCGAAATACCACGCCTCCCAGGGCATGACAGTCGACAGGCACGGCACACCCGCGGCCTCGCAGGCGTCGGACACGGGATTGATGGTCTCCGGCGCCGAGATGACGAGCATCAGATCGACCTTGTCGCTGTTGATCAGTGCCTTCGCGACCTGGCTTGCCCGGGCTGGATCGGACTGCGTGTCGCGATCCAGGATCTCGACCGCGTACTTCTTTCCGCCGACCGTCAGCCCCTCCTTGAACGTGGCACGCGCGAGCCCGAGGATGAAGCCATCTGCCTCGCCGAAGCCGGCCAGAGCACCGGTGCGCGGGCTGATGAAACCGATCCGGATCGTGCTGGAACCGTCGGCGCCCTGGGCGAACACCGAGGCAGGATTGAGCAGTGCCAGCCCGACTGCGCCACCAGCGCCGAGCACTGTGCGACGGGTGGGCATCAATTCCTCGCCGCTGTTGAGATTCGTGTCTTCGTTCATGGCTTTGTCTCCAGGTTTTGTTTGAGTGAGAAAAAATCGAAACCGTCGAAGGCCTACTTGTCCATGCAGCCGCCATCGGTGACGAGCATCAAGCCAGTGGTGAAGCTGGAAGCACCCGACGCCAAGTACAACGCCGTGCCTTTGATCTCGCTCGCGTCCGCGACACGCGACATCGGCGTGAAAGCGGTGACGGCGGCAACGAAGTCGGGGTCGTCGTATTTGCCGTCGGCCAGGCGGGTCCGAAAGAAGCCAGGACAGATCGCGTTGATCTGAATGTTCTGGGTCGCGTACTGGAGCGCCAGTTCGCGCGTCAGATTCACGACGGCGCCCTTGGCAGCGTTGTAGGCCGGAAGTGGCGCAACGCTTGATGCCCCCGCCAGACCCCACATGGACGCGACGTTGATGACTTTGCCGCTGCCCTGGCGCACCATGATCTTCAGCGCTTCGCGATCGGTATAGAAGACACCCTGGAGGTTTACGGCCAACACCGCGTTCCAGTTGTCGGTGGGATAGTCGTGCAGAGGCTGGGGCACGGCGTCTGCAATGCCGGCATTGGCGAAGGCGATGTCGACCCGCCCGAAGGTGCTGTCTGCGAGCTTGAACAATGCAGCCACGTCGGCTTCGCGTGTCACATCGCACCGCACTGTCAGTGCCTTGCGACCGATGGCCCGGACCCGAGCCGCAGCGGCTTCGTTTCTTTCCATGTCGATGTCGGCGCAAACAACATCGGAACCGGCCTCTGCCATCGCTTCGGCAATCTGATAGCCCAGTCCGTTTCCAGCACCAGTGATGACGCTGACTTTACCGGTCAGGTCGAACATTTCCAGCACGTGCATGTGAGCGCGAGGTGATGGATTTCTGGATGAACCAGCGCCAGCACCACCGGCAGTCTCCTCAGCCGAATCGTCCATTGATGTCTCCTTGGCGGTGACGGCGGAGTTTGTACTCCCGCTTCCTTGTTCACACGCTCTTTGTTATGCAGCGATCAATACCGATCGACAACGAGGCGGATCATGTGTGCGATCGAGCGATCGCCTGAAGCCGCGCCGCAGTGCTTTTCACTGGGTGAAAACAGAGAACGCGTGCGGGCAAGCCCTAATGACGCCCTACGGTTGAGCGCGTCAGATGACGCACACTTCGTTCGCAAGGGCCTCTCTCATGCTTCAAGGCAAGACCATCGTTGTCACTGGTGCAGCTTCGGGAATCGGCGCTGCTTCCGCAGCACTTCTCGCCGCCTGCGGCGCGGATGTCATCTCGGTTGACATCAACGAACCGGACCGACCTGTAGGGCGCTTCTTCAGGGCCGACCTGTCTGACAAGTCATCGATCGATGAACTGGTCGCCGCGCTTCCGGCGGGCGCAAATGGCTTGGCGAACATTGCAGGCCTGCCACCGACGCGGCCAGCAGAAGCGGTTGTGAAGGTGAACCTGGTGGGGCTCAAGTACCTGACCACACAGCTCGTTCCGAAGCTCTCGGATGGTGCATCTGTCGTGAACCTTGCTTCCCTGGCGGGCCTCGGATGGGCCGACGCGAAGGACGTGGTGATGGCGAGTTCGGATCTGGGGTTCGACGACGTCGCAGCCTTCTGCAGAGGCCACAAAATCTCCGAAGCCCGTAGCTATTTCTTCTCGAAGGAAGCGCTCATCGTGTGGACCATGCAGAACCGATGGACGTGGCGCGCCCGTGGCATTCGAATGAACTCGATCAGCCCGGGGCCAGTCGATACACCCATCCTGAAAGACTTCATCGAGACGCTCGGGGCCCGGGCCGAGGAGGACATGAAAACGATGGATCGCCCCGGCACACCTGCTGACATCGCTCCGGTCATCGCGTTTCTGATGTCCGATGGCTCAGCCTGGATCAGGGGGACGAATTTGCCTGTGGATGGCGGAATGTTCTCGAACGTGCTTTGCAGCACTCACGGATTTAATTAAGCACATCGTTGCAAGGATCCCTCGCAAGCGGGCACTGCGGCAGGATCACTGTGTAGATTCGACGTGAGTGTGGGATTTTTTAGTCACGGAACTGCCGAAGCCAAGGTCAGACGTAGACCTAATTGCGGGCTTCGGAACGCCATCTTTGACGTCTGCAACCGGCTCCGTACCGCCGTGGCACAAGGCGCCAGCCGACTTGGCTTGCAGGGAACCACCGACACGAACTATCGCGTCAGGCGTTAAAGCTTTCGAGCGGCACGCTCCTTACAAAACAAAGACTCGATGAACAAACCACCAATCCCACCCAACCGATCCGCCGGCTCGACCCCAGCCCGACTGGCGCTGATCGCCGCCGTCGTCGCAGTGATCGCAGCCGCCTTCGCTTACACCGCGGGCTGGCTTTCGCCCGACCGCGTCACGCAGACCAAAATCGTCGACAACCTCGCGCCACCCGGCGGTGCAGCATTGGGTTTCCGCCGCAATCATTCGAAAGGCATCTGCTTCACCGGCACCTTCGACTCCAATGGCGCAGGCGCTGCGTTGTCCAAGGCGCAGGTCCTTTCGCCCGGCAGCTTTCCGGTCACTGGCCGCTTCAATCTTGCAGTCGCCGACCCGAATACCGAAGACGCGACCTCGCGCGTGCGAGGGTTGAGTCTGCGCATTCAATCGCCTGACGGGCAGGAGTGGCGCTCCGCCATGATCGATGCGCCGTTTTTTCCAGTCGCGAGTCCGCAAGCTTTCTACGACCTGCAATTGGCACAGCAGTCGAAGGCTCCGGACGCGATGAAGAACTTCGTCGGCACCCATCCGGAGCTGGCAGTGTTCGGCAAGTGGGCGGGCAGCGCACCCTTTACCGGCTCCTATGCGGAGGAGGCCTACAACAGCCTGAACAGCTTCATTTTTACCAACGCGCAGGGCCAGGATCAGGCAATACGCTGGTCGTTCATTCCGGCCGCGTCGCCGGTCGCCGTGCCGGTAGACGAACTCAAGAAACGCGGCCCCGATTTCCTGGGCAAGGACATCACAGACCGTGTCGCGCAGTCGCCTCAACGCTGGAGCTTGATGGTCACCGCGGCCAACCCGGGCGACCCCACCGCAGACCCGAGCAAGGCCTGGCCTGAAGACCGCCGCAAGATCGATGTGGGCGCACTCGTCGTGCGCAAGATCGAGCCCGAAGCCGACGGCCCCTGCCGCGACATCAACTTCGATCCGGTCGTGCTGCCCGCGGGCATGCGCACTTCAGACGACCCGTTCCCGGCCGCGCGATCGGCTGCCTACTCGGTGTCTTACAACCGCCGGACCGCCGAAGAAAGCAGCTATCCGCGTACCGCTTCGGGAGCCAAGCAATGATTGCCAACACGAGCCCGATCAAGCATCGATTCACGCCACTCCAGCGTGCACTCCACTGGCTGATGGCGATCTGCATCATCGCGATGCTCTTCATCGGTGTCGGCATGGTCTCGACGATCAAGCCGCAGTACCTCACGCTGGTGTCGATCCACAAGCCACTGGGCATCACCATCCTCGTGCTCGCACTCATCAGGCTGATCGTTCGATGGCGTGATGGTGCACCGCCGCTGCCGATCGGCATGCCCGAGCCGATGAAGCTGGCGGCGCGCCTGTCGCATGTCGTTTTCTACCTGCTAATGATCGCGATGCCTCTGATCGGCTGGGCGATGTTGTCGGCAGCCGACTATCCGGTGATCGTTGCCGGCCTGCATCTGCCGGCCATCGTGCCGCCGAACCCAGGCTTGCACAGCGTGTTGTGGAAGACGCACCAGTTCCTGGCATTCACCTTCTTCGCGTTGATCCTCATTCATCTGGCGGCGGCACTGTTTCACAAGCTCGTGCGACGCGATGGCGTGTACGAGGCGATGGGGCCGACCGGTGGATCAGTTGCTGCAAGTCGCGCTGATTGAGCGGTCGTAGCTCGAGCCTGTTGAACCAGATGAGAACCGTCTTCCTCGTGAGTCGCGCCACATTGCTGGTGGGCGCCTTTTTGCTGGCCGAGTGGTCCAGCTTCGTCGTGAAGGCTGCCACCGAAGTCATGTAGCACCGCACCGCACCGCATCATCCAGCCTTCAACCGACACGCCGCCCGAACAATCCTGTTCACCGGATTCGGCTCCATGTCCCGAAACAACATCGGCCGCGGGTTGCCGCCGTAGTCCGCCACGGTGTGCGGCTCGCCTTGCCACAGCGGCTGCGCGTAGTACCTTGCCTGCACATAGGCTGCACGCCGCGCCTGGCAGTCGAAAACCACCTGCGACTCGTAAGACCGGTAAGGGATGTTGTCCCAGTTGACGCGTTCCGCCGATCGATTGACTCGGACGTTCAAGCGCTTGGACGCCGCCCTGTTGTCGCCTTCGACGCCGATAGCCACCGGGTCGACCTGCACCGTGTTGGAGGCCGGATCACCCGGATTGCCCGCCACGGTGAACCACTCAATTTGCAAGGGTGTTTGCGCATGCGCCGCCGAGGCCGCCGCCATCACCACCACCACCGCCGCTCCCGCCAGCCGCACCCTCATTTCGTCATCTCCGCTCTTTGTCGATGTAAACGTTTTCGAACATCGCGCGTCAAGCCGCTCAAGACGCACTCTCAAGCCGCTGCAGCGCCTCCAGCGACCGCAGCTCGATGCGGCCGTAGCCTAACCCGATCACTCGATCCTTTGCTAGCGCATTCAGTTCCTTGGACAGGGTCTGCCGCGTGACGCCGAGCATCATTGCCAGCGCCTCTTGCGGCAACCTGACACTGCGCCGAGGCTCGGCAGCTTGCGTTGCGTCACCCCGCGCCAGCGTGAGCAGACGCCGCGCAACACGAGCCCGCAGGCCGCGCAGCGTGGCGTCTTCCATCATCGCGTAGAGGCCGCGCACGCGCGCCGCCAGCAGGGCCGCGATGGCGTTGGCAAAGGCGACGTCGCGCATCTGCTGCGCGAAGGTTTCAGGGGGCACCACCAGCAGATCGAGGGCGGTGAGCGCGGTGGCGTCGTGCGTGCGTGGCGAGCCGTCGATAAGCGTGATTTCGCCGAACCAGTTGCCGGGCTCCAGCACAGCGAGGATCGCTTCGCGGCCGTCTTGCCGCAACGTCGAGATCTTGATGCGGCCAGCGGCCAGGCCATGAAAGCCGCCACCGGTCGACGGCAACGCATCGCCCTGCCGGAAGACCATCGTGCCCTTCGGCACATGCACCACCTCGGCCGCGGCGAGCAATGCGTCGCGTTGCGCGCGGGGGATGCCGGCAAACCACGGGTTCGACTCCATCGCGGCGCGATGCGGCGCTGAAAGACGAGGTTTTACAGGCGACGGCATGGGCTACAACTGGAGATGTACCGGAGGCAGACCGGGGGTTTACCAGAGGTGATTATTGTCAAATTTTTGACAGTTGCACAGCGGGTGCAGGACTACAGTGGTCGCACGCCCTCAAACAACAACGGAAGACAGACACGATGAATGCAAGAGCGAACTTCGTCCGCATGCAGGACAGCACACGCGAAGACTGGCAAACGATCGGCGGTGAATTCATGCAGTTCGCAGGCGGCCTGCCGCAGCGCGTGGTCAAGCATCTGCAGATCCTGGAAGGCGACTACGGCGGCTTTCCGATCGACCGCTACACGCACTCGCTGCAGACCGCGACGCGCGCGCTGCGTGATGGCCGCGACGACGAGTACGTGGTGTGCGCACTGCTGCACGACATCGGCGACACGCTCGGCGCCTTCAACCACCCAGACATCGCTGCCGCCATCCTCAAGCCCTTCGTGACCGAAGACAACCTCTGGATGGTGCAGCACCACGGCATCTTTCAGGGCCACTACTTCTTTAACCACATCGGGCTCGATCGCAACATGCGCGACAACTTCCGCGAGAGCCCGCACTACGACCGTACGGCTGAATTTTGCGAGCTCTACGACAACCCGGCCTTCGACGCCACCGCCGAGACGCTGCCGATTGCCGAGTTCATGCCGATGCTGCAGCGCGTGATGGCGCAGCCACGGCAAAGCATCTACAAAGCGGCCGCAGTCAAGACCGCACCCGCGACCCCCGAAACCGTCTGAAGGAACACCCCATGAACGCCAGCACCCAAAACGTCAAGCAACTCGTCTCCGCCGAAGAATGGCAACTGCGTGTCGATCTCGCCGCCTGCTATCGCCTGGTCGCGCACTACGGCTGGAGCGACCTCGTCTTCACGCACATCACCGCGCGCATTCCCGGCCCGGAGCACCACTTCCTCATCAATCCGTACGGCCTGATGTTCGACGAGATCACCGCGTCGAGCCTGGTGAAGATCGACATGCAGTGCAACAAGGTTATCGATTCGCCCTACCCCGTGAACCCGGCCGGCTTCGTCATTCACAGCGCCGTGCACGAAGCGCGCGAAGACATCGTCTGCGTCATGCACACGCACACGCGTGCGGGCGTCGGTGTCAGCGCGCAAAAGAACGGCATCCTGCCGATCAGCCAGCAATCGACCTTCGTCCTGGGCTCGCTGGCGTATCACAACTACGAAGGCGTGGCCTTTCGTGAAGACGAAAAACCGCGCCTGCAGGCCGCCCTGGGCACCGCCAATTTCCTGATGCTGCGCAACCATGGGCTGCTGGTCTGCGGCAAGACAATCGCAGATGCGTTCTTGTCGATGTACACCTTCGAAAGCACCTGCCAGATCCAGATCGCGGCGCAGGCTGGCGGCGGCGAGCTGACGCAAGTGAATCCCAAGATCGTCGAAGGCGTGGGCCTGGCAATGAAGGTGCAGACCGGCGGCCTGGGTGGCACGTTCGTCTGGCCGTCGCTGATCCGCAAGCTCGACAAGCTGGACCCGACGTACAAGGACTAGCCCGGGAGGATCGACCGCGGCGTGCCCGAGCTGACCCGGGCACGCGCCAGAGCCCCGGCGCGCATACTCCGCACTTTGCGGGCCACTGCTGTGCGGCCCGGCTCACATGCCCGGTTATCAAGTCAAGCTGGAGCACATCGCCATCGAGGGCGTCCACGACCTCGTCATTCGCTCGCTGCTCGACCGCCAGCAATTCTCCGATCCGCAAGGCGAAGCGCACGACCTCGGGATCTCTTCCGCGACCTGGCCGCTCTTCGGGCTGCTCTGGCCTTCGGGCGCAGAGCTCGCGGCACGCATGGCACTTCGACCGGTGATCGCAGGCAGCCGCATTCTTGAAATCGGCTGCGGACTGGCACTGGCGAGCTTGGTCGGCCATCGACTCGGCAACGATATGACGGCCAGCGATTGCCATCCACTGGCCGCCGTGTTCTTGCTCGAAAACTTGCGGCTCAACAACCTGCCGCCGATGAAGTACCGGCACGGCGACTGGCGACTGGCGCCGCCGCATTCGACGCGCGCCCTGGTGCACGGCTTCTTCGATCTGATCATCGGCAGCGATCTCCTTTACGAACGGGACGACGATGCGCACTTGGCAGGCTTTATCGGCCGCCACGCCGCTGTTGGCGCCGAGGTGTGGATCGTCGACCCGAACCGCAGCAACCGCCCGGCCTTCAATCGTCAAATGGCGAACGAGGGGTTCTCGATGCAGGAAGAAAAGCTGGACCGGCTGGCGACGGCGCAAAGCGCTGCGTACAAGGGGCGCATGCTGACCTATCGGCGGGATTGAACGCTACGTCGTTGCGTGGTGGGCGACCGTAGACTTGTCTGCAATGACCGATACGATCTCTCCTGCGGTCGTCGCCGCCTTCGCACCGACCGGCACGCTGCGCGCGTCGATCAACCTCGGCAACCCGATTCTTGCCAACAAGGACGCGACCGGTGCACCGGTCGGCGTGTCGATCGACCTGGCCCACGAGCTTGCGCGTCGGCTCGGTGTCGGCATCGAACTGGTGCTGTTCGATAAGGCTGCAGCCTCGGTCGAGGCCGTCAAGAACGAGAAGGCCGACATCGGCTTCTTCGCCATCGATCCGGCACGCAGCGAAGGCTTGCGATTCACCGCGCCCTATGTACTCATCGAAGGCAGCTACCTGGTGCCGGACTTGTCTTCGCTCACCGACAACGCCGAGGTCGATCGCACCGGGCAGCGCATCGCCGTCGGCTCAGGCAGCGCCTACGACCTCTTCCTCACGCGCGAAATCAAGCAGGCCGAAATCGTTCGCATGGCCAGCGCTCCGGCGGTGCTTGCCGCACTGCGTGACGGCCAAGTCGAGGTCGCGGCCGGCATTCGGCAACTGCTTGAAGGCGAGGCGCAACGTGCGGCCGGCGTGCGGATGCTGCCCGGCCGCTTCATGGTGATTCAGCAGGCGATGGGACTGCCGGCCGGTCGCGGCGCAGAAGCGCAAAGCGTGCTCGCCGGCTTCGTCGAAGAAATGAAAAGCACAGGCTTCGTTGCCGATGCGCTGAAGCGTCATCGCATTGAAGGGGCTGCTGTGGCGCCATCGCAGCCGGCGCCCGCCAAATCAATCTGAACTCGCAAGAAAGAACATATGACCACTCTCATCCAAACGAAGAGTCTGGGCGGCGCATTGCTCATCGCAGCACTGCTCGGCGCCTGCACCTCCACAGCCGTGAAAGTCGGCGGCGCCCCGGACAAGGCGCGCACCGATTGCATCGCCGCCGCCGCGCGTCAATACAGCGTGCCGCGGGAGAGCCTGGCGATCACCAGCGCATCGTCACCACGCGATGGGCTCTATGAAATTCGTATTGCCAGTGCCGATGGTCGTCGCCAGGTGGTTTGCAATGCGGACGACAACGGAGCTGTATTGGGGATCGTCAACGCGCGTTAGGTCGCACCAGCCCAACGTCGGGGGGAAGCCGCACCCGCTCCCACGCGATCAGCGATAACGCGCGACCGTCAGGCCTTCCATATCGATCTCCGGCTTGCGCCCATCGATCAGATCCGCCATCACGCGGCCTGTACCCGCCGCCATGGTCCAGCCCAATGTGCCGTGGCCGGTCGCCAACATCAGGTTGTCGATGGACGTTGCACCGATGACGGGCGTGCCGTCCGGCGTCATGGGGCGCAGGCCCGTCCAGAAGGTCGCATCTTTGACAGGACCGCCGCGCGGGAACAGGTCGGTGACGACGTGTTCGAGCGTGTCACGCCGACCCTGATCGAGCGCGAGGTCGAAGCCCGACAACTGTGCCGTGCCACCGACGCGGATGCGATCGCCCAGACGCGTCACCGCGACCTTGAAGGTCTCGTCCATCACCGTCGATTCGGGTGCGCCACTGGCGTCGGTGATCGGCACGGTGATCGAGAAGCCCTTGACCGGGTACACCGGCAAGCCGATGCCGAGCGGCTTGAGTACGGCCGGCGAATAGCTGCCGAGCGCGACCACATAGCGATCGGCTTCGAAGGTGCCGGCATCGGTACGCACGCCCGTGATACCGACGCCGTGACGTTCGATCGCCTGGATCGAAACGCCAAAGCGGAAGGTCGCGCCTGCGGCTTCGGCCAGCTTGGCCAGCGCCTGGGTGAACTTGAAGCAGTCGCCCGTCTCATCGCCCGGCAACCGCAAGCCGCCGACGAACTTTTCCTTGACGCCGGCGAGTGCCGGTTCGTATTGCACACAGCCATCGCGATCGAGCACCTGGTAAGCGACGCCGGACTTCTTCAGCACTTCGACGTCTTGCGCGGTGCCGTCGAGCTGGTGTTGCGTGCGGAACAGTTGCAGCGTGCCCTGTGCACGATCGTCGTACTGGATGCCGGTGTCGGCGCGCAAGGCTTTGAGGCAATCGCGGCTGTACTCGGCCAGGCGCACCATGCGACCCTTGTTGATCTCGTAGCGCGCCTCGGTGCAGTTGCGCAGCATCGACAACCCCCAGCGCCACATGGCGGGGTCGAGCATCGGTTTGATGACCAGCGGGCTGTGCTGCATCAACATCCACTTGATGGCCTTGAGCGGCACGCCGGGACCAGCCCAAGGTGCCGAATAACCAGGAGAGACTTCGCCGGCATTGCCGAAGCTGGTCTCCATGGCCGGTGCAGGCTGGCGGTCGAGCACCGTGACTTCATGGCCGGCGCGGGCCAGGTAATAAGCGGTCGAGGTGCCGATCACACCGCTGCCCAGGATCAAGACTCGCATTCCAACCTTTGTTCGTTTCTTACAGATCCAGTGCGTCGTGCAATTGCTGTGCCGACCAGCGCTGCCGCATCGGCGACGCACCGGAAGACTGGCCCGCCTGCGCCGCCGCTTCCAGCAATGCGACCATCTTCGCATTGCGTGGCGCGCTTGTGTTCAGCGATTGGGCGAGCCGCACGACCTCGCCGCTCAGCGCATCGATCTCGGTGCGGCGGCCCAGCGCGAGGTCGTCGGCCATGCTGGAACGCGCCTTGGCATCGATCTTCAGCATGCGCGCCGCGACGATGCGAAAGAGCCAGTCGGGCAGCCTGAGCAAGCCCGGCAAGCGATGGGCCGGCACGGCAGCCACTTGCGCCGGCGCGATGCCCGCGCGCTGCAGCACCGACAGTGCCTCGTCGATCAACGCCGCGAAGCAGCGGCGATAACCGCGCTGCAGGAGTTGATCGCGCAGCGGCAAACCCGACAGCGCATTGACCGGGTTGTTGAGGTTGAGCAGCAGCTTGCCCCATTGCACGGGCAACAGGTTGGCATGCAGGTCGAGCGGAACACCCGCGCGCTCGAACACTGCGGTCCATTCACGAAGCGATGCGTCGTCCTGCGCCGCGAGCCGGCCCGGCGTGCCGCGATGGAATGCACCGAGACCGATCTCCGCCACGTTGTACGGCACCATGCCGGGCAGCACGTTCAGATGCGGCGCAGCACGCGAGGCCACGGCCGCGTTGGAGATGCCGTTCTGCAACGAGAGGACCGGCGTGCCGGGCGGCAAGACGGCGCCGAGTTGTGCGGCCGCCTCGGCGGTCGCGCCGCTCTTGACCGCAAGCAGCACGAGTGCGGGCCGGGCGTTCGCAGGCACCTCGACGAGCAATTGCAGATCGGTGGCGGCAACGTGATGCTTCGCGCCATCGAGGTCGGTCAATGACAGGCCATGCTGCGCGAGCGCCTGCAGCACGCGTGGCCGGCCGACGAAGGTCACGCGCACGCCCGCCGCCGCGAGACTGCCGCCGATGAAGCAGCCGATGGTTCCCGCGCCCATCACCAGTACCTCTGGCACTTCGCCGGGCACACCGTTGGCAAAGGCACCGGTCATGGCTTGCACCGTGTTCAGGCGCGTTCCGCCACCCAGGCGTGCACGGACTTCAAAGCCGCCGGCAACGCTGCTGCATCGGTGCCGCCCGCCATCGCCATGTCGGCCTTGCCGCCGCCCTTGCCGCCCAGTTGCTGAGCGACGAAATTGACCAGCTCTCCAGCCTTGATCTTGGTCACGCTGTCGGAAGTGACGCCGGCCGCGATCTGCACCTTGCTGCCATCGACGGCAGCCAGCACGATCACCGCGCTCTTCAGCTTGTCCTTGAGCTTGTCCATGGTGTCGCGCAAAGTCTTTGCATCGCCACCGTCGAGCTTGGCCACCAACAGCTTGATGCCGTTGACGTCGATCGCCTGCGCGATCAGCTCGTCGCCCTTCGACGAGGCGAGCTTGCTCTTGAGGGCTGTGACTTCCCGCTCCAGCGCCCGGGTCTGATCCAGCATTTGCGTGAGCCGGCTTTGCAGCTCGGCGGTCGGCGTCTTGAGCGTGGCGGCCACGCTGTGCACGGTCGATTCGAGGTCTTGCAGATAGTGCAGCACGTTAGCGCCGGTCACGGCTTCGATACGTCGCACGCCCGCGGCCACGCCGCCTTCGCTGACGATCTTGAACATGCCGATGTCGCCGGTTCGGCTCACGTGCGTGCCCCCGCACAGCTCGCGACTGGAGCCGATGTCGAGCACGCGAACCGACTCGCCGTACTTCTCGCCGAACAGCATCATGGCGCCGGTCTTCTGGGCCGATTCCATGTCCATCACGCGCGACTGCGTCGCAACGTTGGCAAGAATCTCGGCGTTGACGCGCTTCTCGATTTCGAGCGTCTGCTCGTGCGTGACCGCGCCGTTGTGCGCAAAGTCGAAGCGCGTCTTGTCGGCATCGACCAGCGAGCCCTTTTGCTGCACGTGCTCGCCGAGCACTTCGCGCAAGGCCTTGTGCATCAGGTGCGTCACGCTGTGATTGCGCATCGTTGCGGCACGGCGCACGCCATCGACCGCCGCCTTGACCGCATCGCCGACCTTCAGCGTGCCCTGCGTTTGCGTGCCGTGATGACCGAACACGTCGGCCTTGATCTTCTGCGTGTCTTCGACGCCGAACTGCACGCCTTCGGCCGTGATGAAACCCTGGTCGCCGACCTGGCCGCCGCTCTCGGAATAGAAGGGCGTGGTGTCGAGCACGACGATGCCGGGCTGGCCTTCCTTGAGCTCGGACACCGGCGCGCCTTCGAAGTAGAGCGCCTGCACGATGGCCCGCTCTTCGAGGTGCTCGTAGCCGGTGAAGGTGTTGCTGGTGCCGCCGTATTCGACGTTGCGGTCCATCTTGAACTTACCGGCCGCGCGGCCCTTGGCTTTCTGCTGTTCCATGGCGGCGTTGAAGCCGGCCTCGTCGACCGTGACGCCACGCTCGCGGCACACGTCGGCCGACAGGTCCAGCGGGAAGCCGAAGGTATCGTGCAGCTTGAAAGCGACGTCGCCGGGCAGCGCCTTGGTATCGCCGCCGAGTGCCGCGTCGAGGATTTCCATGCCGTTGGCCAGCGTCTCGAAGAAGCGCTCTTCCTCCTGCTTCAGCACGGCAGTGATGCGCTTCTCATCCGCCACCAGCTTCGGGTAAGCCTCGCCCATCAACGCCACCAGATCGGGCACCAGCTTGTGGAAGAACGGTTTCTTCTGCCCGAGCTTGTAGCCATGCCGAATGGCGCGGCGAATGATGCGGCGCTGCACGTAGCCGCGGCCTTCGTTCGAAGGGATCACGCCGTCAGCCACCAGGAACGCCGTTGCGCGGATGTGGTCGGCGATGACCCGCAGGCTCTTGTTGCTCTCGTCGGTTTCGCCGGTCTCCCGTGCCGCGGCCTTGACGAGCCTGTCGAAAAGGTCGATCTCGTAGTTGTTGTGCACGTGCTGCAGGATGGCGGCCAGCCGCTCCAGGCCCATGCCGGTATCGACGCACGGCGCGGGCAGCTTCTTGACCGATCCGTCGGGCTGCATGTCGAACTGCATGAACACGTTGTTCCAGATCTCGATGTAGCGGTCGCCGTCTTCGTCCGGGCTGCCGGGCGGGCCGCCAGCGATCTCGGGGCCGTGGTCGTAGAAGATTTCCGAGCACGGGCCGCAAGGACCGGTGTCGGCCATCATCCAGAAGTTGTCGGACATATAGCGTCCGCCCTTGTTGTCGCCGATGCGCACCACGCGTTCTGGCGGCAGGCCGATCTCCTTGGTCCAGATGTCGTAGGCCTCGTCGTCCTCGATGTAGACGGTGGCCCAGAGCTTTTCGGCCGGCAGCTTGTAGACCTTGGTGAGCAGCTCGAAGGCCCATGTGAGCGACTCGCGCTTGAAGTAGTCGCCGAAGCTCCAGTTGCCCAGCATCTCGAAGAAGGTGTGGTGCCGTGCCGTGTAGCCGACGTTCTCCAGGTCGTTGTGCTTGCCGCCGGCCCGCAGGCAGGCCTGTACCGACGCTGCGCGGACATACGAGCGCTTGTCTTCCCCGAGGAACACGTCCTTGAACTGGACCATGCCCGAGTTGGTGAACATGAGCGTCGGGTCGTTGCCAGGCACCAGCGAGCTCGACGGCACGACCGTGTGCCCCTTGGAGGCGAAGAAGTCGAGGAAGGTCTTGCGGATGTCGGCGACGGTGGCGTTGGCGGTGACGTTCGCCGAGCTGGAAGGAGATTGGGACATGGTGGTGGCTTTTCGCCGGCTTCGCGCAGCCGACTTGTTTCTTCGCAGTTTGGGGGCGTCCGTGAATCGTCGATGGGGGTCGTCGACCGGCCCGGAGGCTTCAATTTTAACGGTTCGGCAAGGCCCGGCACACCCGCGGGGACAGATGCAGGCATCCGACTTGCTAGTCTGCTTGCCAGTGAGGCAAGGTCTGTTCATCATGGCGGGCAACTTCGCGACACCCCATTGAATATTCCAACGACCGCCGAACCCCTAGTGCGCTTCCAGCGCGTCCAGAAGACCTACGACGGCGAGCATCTCGTGGTGCGCCAGCTCGACCTGGACATCCATCGCGGCGAGTTTCTGAGCCTGCTCGGCCCGTCGGGCTCTGGCAAGACGACCACGCTGATGATGCTGGCGGGCTTCGAGTCGCCGACCTCGGGCGACATCCTGCTCGATGGCCGGCAGATCACCGGCACGCCGCCGCACAAGCGGCACTTCGGCATGGTGTTCCAGAACTACGCGCTGTTCCCGCACCTGACGGTCGGGCAGAACGTGGCCTACCCGCTCACGGTGCGCAAGGTGTCGAAGGACGATCAGACGACTCGGGTGAAGCGCGCGCTCGACATGGTGCAGCTCAAGGGGATGACCGATCGGCTGCCGGGCCAGCTCTCCGGCGGCCAGCAGCAACGTGTGGCGCTCGCGCGCGCGCTGGTCTTCGAGCCACAGCTTGTGCTGATGGACGAGCCGCTGGGCGCGCTCGACAAGCAGTTGCGCGAGCACATGCAACTCGAGCTGAAAGAAATCCATCGCCAGCTCGGCGTGACCTTCGTCTACGTGACGCACGACCAGGGCGAAGCGCTGACCATGAGCGACCGCGTGGCGGTGTTCAACGAGGGCGTGATCCAGCAGCTCGACACGGTCGACCGGCTGTACGAGATGCCTGCCAACCGCTTCGTGGCGGGGTTCGTCGGTGACAACACTGTGCTCAAGGGAACGCTCCAGACCGCGGGAGAGCATGCCGTCATGGCGCTGCCGAATGGCGGCCTGCTCGGTGGGTTGAACGTCGGCGGCTCGGCTACCGGCGCCGCGGTCGAGATGTGCATTCGGCCCGAGCGCGTGGTACTGCACTCCGCCGACGCAGCACCCGGTACAAACACGCTGGCGGCCGAGGTGGCGCGTGTCATCTACTACGGCGACCACCTGCGGCTGCTCTGCAACGTCGGCGCCGGGCAGACCGAAGCCACCGTCAAGCTGCCGATGTCAGGGCTCATCGGCCTGGCGCCGCCGCGGGCTGGCGACAGCGTTTCGCTCGAGTTCCCGGTCGCTCATGCGCGTATCTACGCGGTGTAGCCCTGCTGTTCTGTTCTTATTCTTATTCTTGTTTTTGCCCCGTCAACATAAAGGAAGACTCACCATGAAAAAGACTTTTCTCGCTTGTACCGTTGCCTTGGTGGCCGGCCTCGCCGCGCCGGCCTTCGCGCAAACGCAGATCACCGTCGTGAACTTCGGCGGTGCCAACGCCAACGCGCAGAAGAAGGCCTATTACGAGCCGATCGAGAAAGCGGGCATCAAGGTGGTGCCGGTCGAATACAACGGCGAGCAGGCCAAGATCAAGGCCATGGTCGAGACCAAGAAGGTTACCTGGGACGTGGTCGAGGTCGAGTCCCCCGACGTGGCGCGCGGCTGCGACGAGGGCCTGTTCGAAAAGCTCGACTATTCGAAAATTGGCAGTAAGGCCGACTTCCTGCCCTCGGCCGTCACCGACTGCGGCGTCGGCGTTTTCGTGTGGTCGACCGTGATGGCCTACAACGGCGAAAAGCTCAAGACCGCACCCACCAGCTGGGCCGATTTCTGGGACGTGAAGAAGATCCCCGGCAAGCGCGGCATGCGCAAGGGCGCACGCTACAACCTCGAGTTCGCGCTGATGGCCGATGGCGTGAAGCCGGCCGATGTCTACAAGGTGCTGGCCACCAAGGACGGCGCGGAGCGCGCCTTCAAGAAGCTGACCGAGCTCAAGCCCAACATCCAGTGGTGGGAAGCCGGTGCGCAGCCACCCCAGTTCCTGGTGGCCGGCGACGTGGTGCTGACCACTGTGTACAACGGCCGCATCGACGCGGCCAACCGCGAAGGCCGCGACCTCAAGATCTACTGGCCGGGCGGCATCTACGACCTGGACTACTGGGTCATCCCCAAGGGCGCACCCAATAAGGAAGCCTCGCTCAAGTTCATCCAGTTCGCGATGAAGCCGGAGAACCAGGCCGTCTATTCGCAGGCTATTCCGTATGGTCCGACCAACACAAAGACGCTGGCTTCGCTGGACAAGAAGGTGCTCGCAGACCTGCCGACCTCGGCGTCCAACGCCAAGGAGGCGCTGCAGTTCAACGTGTCGTTCTGGGCCGACCAGGGCGAGGCGCTGGAGAAGCGCTTCGCTTCGTGGGCGACACAGTAATCGCGCAAGCGACGCTGCCGTTTTTTAGATGACGATGAGCACGGCGGCGCTGGGCGCTGGCATCTCCGCGGAAGCGCCACCGGGCGACCTGCGGCATGCCCTGGCGCGCGCCGAGTCACGCCGAAAATGGCGCGCCTTTGCGCTCACGCTGCCGCTGCTGATCTTCCTGCTGCTGACGCTGCTGGTGCCGATCGTGGCGCTGCTGCAGCGCGCCATCCAAAACCCTGAAGTCGCGAACGCACTGCCCCGCACGGTGCGCGCGCTCGACGGATGGGACCGCAAGGATGCGCCGACTGCCGCGGCCTATGCGGCTGTCGCAGCCGATCTGGCCCAACTGCCCGACAGCTCCGACGCGGGCGCCCTGGCGCGCCGCCTGAATACCGAAATCGCCGGCGCCCGTTCGCTGGTGATGGGCACCTTTCGCGCACTGCCGATCGCCGGTACCCCGGACGAAGTCAAAGCTCGCCTGATCGAACTCGACCCGCGCTGGGGCGAGGCGCCGTACTGGCAGGCGATCGCCAAGAACGGCTCGCGCTGGACGGCCGACTATCTGCTCGCGTCGGTCGACCTGCGTCGCGACGCTGACGGCAGCATCGAACGCATGCCGCCCGACCAGCGCGCCTTCACCGGCATCCTTCTGCGCACTTTCAACATCAGCGCGGTGGTGACTTTCTTCTGCCTGCTGCTGGCCTACCCGCTCGCCTGGTGGCTGGCGTCGCTGCCGGCTCGCAAGGCCAACGTGCTGATGATCCTGGTGCTGGTGCCGTTCTGGACATCCATCCTGGTGCGCGTAGCGGCGTGGATCGTGCTGCTGCAGTCCGAAGGGCTGGTCAACCGCGGGCTGATCGGCATCGGCCTCATCGACAACCCGCTGCCGCTGCTCTTCAACCGCACCGGCGTGATCATTTCGATGGTGCATATCCTGTTGCCCTTCATGATCCTGCCGCTCTACAGCGTGATGAAGAGCGTGCCGCCGACCTACGTGCGCGCGGCCATCTCGCTCGGCAGTCCGCCGCTGGCCGCGTTCTTCCGGGTGTACGTGCCGCAGACCTATCCGGGCATCGGTGCCGGTGCGCTGCTGGTCTTTATCCTGGCCATCGGCTACTACGTGACGCCGGCTTTGCTGGGTGGCGCAAGCGACCAGATGCTGAGCTACTACGTCGCGCGCTATACGAACGTCGAGGTCAACTGGGGCATGGCATGCGCGCTGGGCTCGCTGTTGCTGGTCGCCACGCTGGTGCTCTATGCGGTGTATCGGCGCATCGGCAAGGCCGATCTGAGCTTGGGCTGAAACAGCCAATCTACCCGATACGCAAACGACGGCCATGCCCAAGTTCCTCGACCTCCCGGTGTTTCCGGTGTTCCCGGCTTACGCCACCTTCGCCGACAAGCTCGGCTGGTGGGCGGTGCGCTGCTTCTGCGTGCTGGTGCTGGGCTTCCTCCTGGCGCCGATCCTGGTAGTGATCCCGCTGTCGTTCTCCGACAGTTCCTTTCTTGCGTACCCGATCCCGGCATGGTCGCTCAAGTGGTATCGCAACCTGTTCGAGTCGTCCGAATGGGGACGCGCAGCGCGCAACAGCTTTATCGTCGCACCCGCGGCAACGGTGGTCGCAACCGCACTGGGCACCCTGGCAGCAGTCGGCTTGTCGCGCACCGACTTCCGCTTCAAGGGCCTGCTGATGGCCGTGCTGATCTCGCCGATGGTGGTGCCCATCGTGGTGGTCGGCGTCGCGACGTACCTCTACTTCGCGCCGATCGGGCTGGCCGACACTTACTTCGGGCTGATCGTGGTGCATGCAGCGCTCGGTGCACCCTTCGTGCTGACGACGGTGCTGGCCACGCTGGCGAGCTTCGATCACAACCTGGTGCGAGCCTCGCTCAGCCTGGGCGAGACGCCGTTCAATACGTTCTGGCGGATCACGCTGCCGATCATCGCGCCGGGCGTGATCTCCGGTGCGCTGTTCGCTTTCGCAACCTCGTTCGATGAAGTGGTGGTGACGCTGTTTCTTGCCGGACCCGATCAGGTCACGTTGCCGCGCCAGATGTTCACCGGTATCCGCGAGAACATCTCGCCGACCATCGCTGCAGTGGCGACGTTGCTGATCGTGTTCACAACCATTTTGCTGCTGGTGCTCGAGTGGTTGCGCGGGCGGCGCCGCTGAGAACGATGCGGGTGCCATGACCGCGCGCTGGCTGGCCGATGCCGTGTTGGTACTGCACGGCCTTTTTATCGTCTTCGTGCTGATCGGCGCGGTCGGCGTTGCGCGCTGGCCGCGGCTGGCCTGGGCGCACCTCGCGGCCGTTGCGTGGGCCGTGTACGTGGCGGCAGCAGGCCGCATCTGCCCGCTCACACCCATCGAAAACACCCTGCGCCGGGCGGCAGGAGAAGCCGGCTACGACGGCGGCTTCATCGAACACTACCTGCTCGCCTCGATCTACCCGGACGGGCTGACGCGCGGCGTGCAGATCGGGCTCGGCATCTTCGTGCTGGCGCTCAATTTCGCACTGTATGCGCGATGGCTTGCAAGGCGCCGACGCGCTTCAGACCGGCCCTAGACTGGCCTTAGACCGACCACTTGGCCATCAGCTTTTCAGCACCCATCGAGTCGTAGTTCTCGAAGGGCTGATGGATCCACGGATTGGTCGGCAAGAACTCGACCGAATAGTCAGGTGTAAACGTCGACAACGCCTTGGTCCAGATCACTGCGCTGCGCAGCTCGGAGATCGGCGCGTAGTTGGTGCGCAGCATCTCCATGACGGCGTGCAGCGTGTGGCCCGAGTCGGCCAGGTCGTCGACCAGCAGCACGCGTCCCGCGATCTCGCCCTTCGGCGTGGTGATGAAGCGCGCAATATCGAGATGGCCTTGCACCGTGCCGGCGTCGGCGCGATACGAGCTGGTCGACATGATGGCCAGTGGCTTGTCGAAGATGCGCGACAGCACATCGCCGGGCCGCATGCCGCCGCGAGCGAGGCAAAGGATGGTGTCGAACTCCCACTCCGACTGGAAGATCTTGATCGCGAGCTTCTCGACCAGATTGTTGTACTCGTCGTAACTTACGTAGAGGTGCTTGCCGTCTTCGGTCAACATGGGAACGGTCTCCTGGGATCAGTCTGCGAGAAAAGGGTGCCGCATCATGATCGTGTGATCGCGATCCGGGCTGGTCGACACCATGTGAATCGGCACGCCGGTGACGTGTTCGATGCGCTGCAAATACAGACGCGCCGCGATGGGCAACTTGTCGTACTGCGTGACGCCGACCGTGCTTTCGCTCCAGCCTTCGAGCTTTTCGTAGATGGGCGTGCACTGTTCGATTTCGTCAGCGCCCATCGGCAGGATGTCGGTGTATTCGCCATCGAGCATGTAGCCGGTGCAAAGCAACAACTCGTCGATCCCATCGAGCACGTCGAGCTTGGTGATGCAAAGGCCTGAAAGTCCGTTGACCTGCGCCGATCGCTTGAGCAGCGCCGCGTCGAACCAGCCGCAACGACGGCTGCGGCCGGTCGTCACGCCTTTTTCTGCACCGACGGTGCTCAGGTGATAGCCCACGGTGCCGGGCGTTTCCCAGTCGAGCTCGGTCGGGAATGGGCCGCCGCCGACGCGCGTGCAATAAGCCTTCGTGATGCCGAGCACATAGTGCAGCATGCCGGGGCCAACGCCCGAACCCGCCGCGGCATTGCCGGCCACGCAATTGCTCGACGTCACGTAGGGATAGGTGCCGTGGTCGACATCGAGCAGCGTGCCCTGCGCGCCTTCGAACAACAGGTTGGCGCCCGCCTTGTGTGCATCGTTGAGCTCACGCGACACGTCGGCCATCATCGGCTTCAGCAGCACGGCGTGACGCATGGCTTCTTCGAACACCATGTCGTAGTCGATGGCGGGTGCGCTGAGCACTTGCGTCAGGACATGGTTGTGCAGATCGAGCAGCACGCGCAGCTTTTGCGCGAAGCGCTCCGGATGCTTCAGGTCTTGCACGCGCAGTGCGCGGCGTGCGATCTTGTCTTCATACGCTGGGCCGATGCCGCGCCCGGTGGTGCCGATCTTCTCGCTGCCGCCCTTCTCGCGATAGGTCTCGCGAGCGATGTCAAGCGCGGCATGGAACGGAAGAATCAGCGGGCAAGCCTCGCTGATGCGCAGCCGCGAACGCACCTCGACGCCGGCCTTCTCCAGCCCTTCGATTTCCTCGAAGAGCTTGGCAGCCGACAGCACGACGCCGTTGCCGATGTAGCACTTGACGCCCGGCCGCATGATGCCGCTCGGGATCAGGTGCAGGGCGGTTTTCACGCCGTTGATGACGAGCGTGTGGCCCGCGTTGTGGCCGCCCTGGAAGCGGACCACGCCCTGGGCGCTCTCGGTCAGCCAGTCGACCAGCTTGCCCTTGCCCTCATCGCCCCATTGGGTGCCGACGACGACCACATTTCTTCCGGTGGTAACGCTCATTTGAATTTCCTGAATCAGATCACTTGCACACTCCATTGGCCGGCGCGCTCGACGAGCTCGCGGTCGCAATGGAATTCTTCGATTTCGCTGCCGTGTCCCGGTAGCACGCACACCACGGTTTCCCCGGTTTGGCGCAGATCGGCGATCGCCTTGCGAAGCCCCGATGCATCGCTCCATGGCGCACGGATGGCGGCGCGCAACGGACGCGTCGGCACCACGCCGACGAGCTCACGCAGGTCGAGGCTGAAACCGACCGCCGGCCGATTGCGCCCGAACACCGCGCCGACTTCGTCGTAGCGGCCGCCACGCACCAGGGCATCTGCTGCGCCCGGCACGTAGATGCCAAAGCGCATGCCGCTGTAATACGCATAGCCTCGCAGATCGGCCAGGTCGAAGCTCACCTCGGCGCCATCGAGCCGCGCGGCGAGTTGCCTCAGATTGGCCAGCGCCGGCAGCACGCCGGGGATGGCCCTCAATGCCTTCTCGGCTTCGTCGAGCACGCTGACATCGCCATAGAGCTGCACCAGTGCCGCAAGCCCTTCACGCGATGTCGTCGGAAATTTCTGCGTGAGCGAATTAAGCTCGCTCGCATCCTTGGCGGCCAGCGCCGCATGCACGCGACCGATGGTCGCCGCATCGACCAGCACGCCTGCCAACAGTGCACGCACGATGCGCGCGTCAGCCATGTCGACGATGGCACCTTGCGGCACGTCAGCGGCATGAAGACAGTCGAGCGCCAGCAGCAAGGTTTCGGTGTCGGCTTCGAGGCCGGCATGGCCATAGATCTCGGCGCCGAACTGCAGCGGCTCGCGCGTGGCATGCGGCCTGTCCGGCTTGGTGTGCAGCACCGGGCCGCAGTAGCACAGCCGTGCGACGCCTTCCCGGTTCAGCAGGTGGGCGTCGATGCGCGCGACTTGTGGCGTGGTGTCTGCGCGCAGCCCCATGCTTCGGCCGGAAAGCTGGTCGACGAGTTTGAAAGTCTGAAGATCGAGTGCCTCGCCGGTGCCGGACAGCAACGATTCGAGGTGCTCGAGCAACGGCGGCATTACCAACTCATAGCCGTAGCCGCGGGCGGTATCGAGCAGTTGGCGACGAAGTTCTTCGATGTGGCGTGCCTCGGAAGGCAGTACATCGGCAATGTGATCCGGGAGGACCCAAGCGGACATGAGAAATGACGGGTGGGTTAAACCGGAATTCTAATTGCTGGGGCCGACGGCCCCGCGCTCAGATTGGCTGGGTCGAACGTTGGGCTAGCTCACCAGCCAAAGCAACACTAGCCCAAGGACGATGCTGCAAAGGCCGAAGAAGCGCAGCTGGCCATCGCGCAACTGAAGCAGTTGACTGAAGGCGCGTCGCCAGCCGCCCGGCGAGACCAGAGGCAGGATGCCTTCGATCACCAGCACCAGAGCCAGCGCGCTCCAGAATGTTTCAGCAGTCACACGGGCCCGGCATCAAGGCGGCACGTCAGCCAGCAACGCACATCAGCCGGCCATCAACGGCGCGGTGCCGCTGCAGGCGTCGTAGTCGAGCCCGAACTCTGCATCGCCCTGAAGAAGTCGGACGAAGGATCGAGCACCAGAACGTCGCTCTTCTTGTTGAAGCTCTGCTTGTACGCGTCAAGGCTGCGATAGAACTGCGCGAACTGCGGATCTTTGCCGAACGACTCGCTGTAGGCCGCAGCAGCTTGTGCATCGCCCTCGCCCTTGATTTTCTGTGCATCGCGGTAAGCGTTGGCGACCGTGACCTCACGCTGGCGATCCGCATCGGCACGGATCTTTTCGCCTTCGGCAAAACCGGTCGAGCGCAATTCGTTGGCGACCCGCTTGCGCTCGGCCTCCATGCGTCGATAGACCGACTCGGTAATGGCTTCGACATAGTCGACACGTGTAATGCGCACATCGACGATGTCAACGCCCCACGGCTTCGCGCCCTTGACCACGGCGAGCACTTCGCGCTGAACGTCCGCCATCAGCGCTTCACGTCGTACCGAAATCAGGTCGCGCACAGTGCGCTTGTTGATGTTCTCTTGGAACGCGTTGCGCACCACGCGGTTGAGTTGCACTGCACCTGCGTTCTCATCGATTCCGACGTTTCGAATGTATTCCGACGCATCGCTGATGCGCCAGCGCACATACCAGTCGATAACGACTCGCTGCTTTTCAGCCGTCAGCATCGGTTCGGTTTCGAGGCTGGAGAGCATCAACAAACGCTTGTCAAGATACGAGACATTCTGGAACGGTGGCGGCAGCTTGAAGTTCAAGCCTGGCTCTTTGATGACCTGCTTGATCTGGCCGAGCGCATACACGACCCCGAACTGGCGCTGATCGACAACGAATAGCGTGGAGCTGAGCAACACGAGAACCACCAGGATGGTGGAAGCGATGAAACCGATTCTGTTCATGTTCATGCTCCGGCTCAACGCGCGTCACGGTCGCGGGAACGACCATCGCGCGCTCGGGCTTCGCCACCATTGGGAATGACCGGAATCACCGATGACTGCGGAGTAGCGGTGCCCGCCACATTTGGCGAGGCACCATCGGCGGGCGCAGGCACCGGGCTGACGCCGCTCGATGCCATGAGTTTGTCGAGAGGCAGGTAGAGCAAGTTGGAGCCCGATTTGGAGTCGACCAGAACCTTGGTCGTATTGCTGTAGATCTGCTGCATCGCGTCGGTGTACATGCGGTCACGGGTGACCTGCGGAGCCTTCTGGTATTCGGTGAGCACGGCGCCGAAGCGTCCGGCATCGCCCTGAGCCTGGGCGACGATTCGCGCCTTGTAGGCATCGGATTCTTCTTTCAGGCGCGACGCGGTACCGGTCGCACGGGGAATGACGTCGTTGGCATACGCCTGGGCCTCGTTCTTGGCACGCTCCCTCTCCTGACCAGCCTTCAGCACATCATCGAACGCCGCCTGCACTTGCTCGGGAGGACGCACGCCGCCTTGCTGCAAATTGATCGCCACCACGTCGACGCCGACCTTGTAACGGTCGAGGATGGTCTGCATCAGTATGCGCACGCGCGGCGAGATCTGGTCGCGCTCTTCGGCGAGCGCCGCGTCCATCTTCATCTTGCCGACGACTTCGCGAACGGCTGTTTCAGCAACCTGGACAACCGTGTCTGCCGGTGCCTTGCTCTCGAAAAGATATGCCTGCGCGTTGCTCAAACGGTACTGCACCGCGAACTTGATTTCGACGATGTTCTCGTCTTCGGTCAACATGGCCGACTCACGCAGCCCGGTTGAACGCACGATGCTGTCGCGCCCGACGTCGACCGAACGGATCTGCGAGGTAACGACAAGCTCGTGACGCTGGATCGGGTACGGCAACCGCCAGTTGAAGCCTGCGCCCACCGTCTCTTTGAAGCGACCGAACTGGGTAATGACGGCCTGCTGGCCTTCGTTCACGATGAAGAAGCCGGTGCCGAGCCAGATGAGCACGGCAACCGCCGCCACCAGGCCGAGGCCGACGCCCGCGTTCTTCATGTCGGGGCGGAAGCCGCCGGGGCCACCGCCACCGTTGCCGCTAGGCCGGTTCTTGTCGCCACCGCCACCACGACCGCCGCCGAAGAGACCGCCGAGCTTGCGATTGAAGTCACGCCACAACTCATCGAGGTCAGGGGGGCCCTGGTTCGGGCCCTGGCCGCGCGGCCGATTGTTGTTGCCCGAAGGCGGTGGTGGCGGTGTACTTGGCGGATCGGCATCGGGCCGATTGGCGCCCGCGCGCTCGCCATTAGACGAGGGCTCGTCACCTCGCCCCCATTTTCCGTCGTTCAGGTTAAACATTCCCTGAAACCGGCTCCACACTGGCTTTGCATTCATTCGCTTCTGTTCTCTCGTCAGTGACGGGATTGTGCCCAATCAGTTTGCAGCATCGTGCAATTCAGCGTCGGACGCTAAGGTCATGGTCGCATCGGAAACCGAACCGGAGCGCAGTGCCAACTCGGCTCGCAATGCCGGCAGGCCTTCACCCGTATGCGCGCTCAGAAAAATCCTGGGAATCCGTACTCCCTCTATTTCCATCTCGTCAACCAGATGCAGCGGTTGTCGTCCAGTTTCAAGGGCGTCGATCTTGTTGAACACCACCAATTGCGGAACGCTGTCGGCACCGATCTCTTTCAGCACCGTTTGGACCTCGGCCATTTGCTCGGGGTAATGGGGATTCGACGCGTCGACGACATGCAAAAGCAGATCGGCATCGATGGCCTCCTGCAGCGTCGCCTTGAAGGCATCGACCAGCCCGTGCGGCAGATCGCGGATGAAGCCGACGGTGTCGGAGATGGAAACCTGGCGACGCGCGTCGCCCAAGTAGAGTGACCGAGTTGTCGTGTCGAGCGTGGCGAAGAGCTGGTCTGCCGCATAGGCACGCGCCTTGACCAGCGCGTTGAACAGCGACGACTTGCCAGCATTTGTATAGCCGACCAGCGAGATATTGAAAATCTCGCGGCGCTCGCGCTGACGGCGCTGGGTTCCGCGTTGCTTTTGCACCTTGGCCAGGCGTTCGCGCGTGCGCTTGATCGACTCGCTGATCATGCGACGGTCGAGCTCGATCTGCTTTTCACCGGGGCCACCACGGACACCGGCACCGCCGGTCTGGCGCTCCAGGTGAGACCAGCGACGAACCAGTCGCGTGCTCAGATATTGGAGGCGCGCAAGCTCGACCTGCAGCTTGCCTTCATGCGAGCGGGCGCGTTGAGCGAAGATTTCAAGGATGAGAAAAGTGCGGTCATACACCGCCATGTCGAGCGTTCGCTCCAGATTGCGCTGCTGCGCCGGACTCAGGCTCTGGTCGAAGATGACTTCACTGGCGCGATGGATTTCGGCCAGTTCTTTGATCTCTTCGGCTTTGCCGCTGCCGATGAACAATGCGGCGTCGGGGGCTTTGCGCTTGCACACCACACGTGCAATCGGGGTCAATCCGGCTGTTTGCGCGAGAAGGCCAAGTTCTTCGAGCTCTGCGTCGAAATGCGGCAACCCGAAGTCCACGCCGACGAGAACGGCGGCGCCTTCCTGGCGGGGAATCAGATCAGACAAGCGGAGTCAAATATGGAGAAAGGCGCGGCAGGCGAACCCGCCGCGCCGTTCAAGCGGCAACGTCGTCGTTCTCGGCAGCCGAGAAATTGACGGCGCGACCCGGCACGATAGTGGAAATAGCGTGCTTATAGACCATCTGTGTCACCGTATTGCGAAGCAAAACGACGTACTGGTCGAACGACTCGATCTGGCCCTGCAGCTTGATGCCGTTGACCAGATAGATCGAAACCGGCACGTGCTCGCGACGTAGGGTGTTCAGAAAGGGGTCTTGAAGAAGCTGCCCTTTATTGCTCACGATATTCTCCGTGTTCAAGAGTTGTTGTTGGAAATGTCACCTTAACACAGGGTTTCTGCGCTGCAGCATTGGCATCCAAAACCCTCTGAAAATAACGGCACTCAACATCCGGAACTTGAGGCGCTGTAGCGAGTCATCCGCGCTCTTTGGCATGCAATCCGTTACTTGCGATCTTTGTCGGCAAATGGGTTTGTCGACGTTTTGAACTCGATGCGCATCGGTGTGCCGACCAAATCGAATTCTTTTCGAATGCGTCCTTCGAGAAAGCGCTTATACGCTTCGGTCACGTGTTCGAGCGAATTCCCGTGAATCACGATCACCGGTGGATTCATTCCGCCCTGGTGCGCGTAACGCATCTTCGGGCGGAACATTCCGGCACGTTGAGGCGACTGGAACTGCACCGCTTCGAGCAGCAAGCGTGTCAGCACGGGTGTCGACATCTTTCGGGTTGCCGATTTATGCGCCTGCGCAATCGACTGCCAGACCGGGCCCAGGCCTTGACGCTTGATCGCTGAGATGAAGTGCAGCGCCGCGAACTTCAAAAACGGCAACCGCGTTTCGATCTGCCGCTGAATCTGTTCTCGCTGGTAGCTGTCGATCGATTCCCATTTGTTGATGGCGATGACCACCGCACGACCGCTCTCCAGAATGTAGCCGGCAATATGCGCGTCCTGGTCGGTCACGCCCTGTGATGCGTCGAGCAGCAGCAGCACGACGTTGGCCGATTCGATAGCCTGCAAGGTCTTCACGACCGAGAACTTCTCTATGGCCTCGAAGACTTTGCCCTTGCGGCGCAAGCCGGCCGTATCGATCAGCTCGAACTTCTGGCCGTTGCGCTCGAAGGGCACGGTGATCGCGTCGCGCGTGGTGCCCGGCAAGTCGAAAGCGACCAAGCGCTCTTCGCCCAGCCATGTGTTGATAAGCGTCGATTTGCCGACATTGGGACGCCCCGCCACGGCCAGCTTGATGGGCTTGTTCGGGTCGTCTTCGTCAGCGTCTTCTTCAGGGTCGACCAGATTCAGCGGCTCGAGTGCCAGCTCGACCAGATCGCGAATGCCCTGACCGTGCGCGGCCGAAATACCATGCACATCGCCCAGGCCCAGCTCGTAAAAGTCGACCAGCTTGGTGCCGTCCTGCATGCCTTCGGCCTTGTTGGCCACCAGCACCGTCGGCTTCCCCAGGCGCCGCAGTTCGTTCGCGATGTCATGGTCCTGCGCCGAGATGCCTTCGCGCGCGTCGACCACGAACACGACGACATCGGCCTCGGCGACGGCCTGCCGCGTCTGCTTGGCCATCTCCTTGAAGATGCCGCTGCCCGCGTCGGGTTCGAAGCCGCCGGTATCGATCACGATGAACTCGTGCTTGCCCTGGCGACCATTTCCGTAGTGGCGGTCGCGGGTCAGCCCGGCATAGTCCGCGACGATCGCGTCGCGCGTTTGCGTCAGTCGGTTGAAAAGGGTCGATTTTCCGACGTTGGGACGCCCGACCAGAGCAATGACGGGTTTCACAGTCGGGCTTTCAAAACTTATTCAGGCCGGTAGCCGTACACGCCGCCATTGCGGGTGACGACGACGACCGTGTTGCCGGCAAGGACCGGCGTGGCAGCGATGGCCGAACCATCGGTGGTCACGCGGTTGAGCGGCGAGCCGTCTTCGCGCGACAGGAAATGGACCAGGCCCGTACTGTCGCCGACGACGACCGAGCGGCCGACCGAGAGGGGCGCTGTCAGATCGCGGTACTTCAGACGCTCGCTGACCCATCCGCGCTCGCCATCGGCACGACGCCAGGCCATCACGTTACCGTTCGATTCGGTGCCGAATACGAAGCGGTCGTCACCGCTGAGGCCTTCGGCGCCGGACGCCGGCTTGCTCCAGATGAGCGTGCCGCGCTGCGAATCGACGCAGCCCACGCTGGCGTAGTACGCACGCGCGCAGACGGTATCGCCAACCCGGCTCACGGTGCCGGTCAGGTCGACCAGGCGCTCCACGTCGTTGGTGCCGCGCGGCGCCGCGATCGGCGATTCCCAGCGCGACGAACCGTTGTTCGGATTGAGGCCGACGAGTCGCCCACCCACGCCGGTCACCAGGGTGTCGCCGACAGCGACCAGCACGCCGGGCTTCTTCAGCACGAGGTTTTCTGCGGTGCGCTGTTGCGACCAGAGACGGCGACCGGTTTGCCCATCCCACGCGCTGGTGGTGCGATCAGCGGCTTGCACGAACACCCTACGTCCCGCGACCAGCGGTGCTGTGTATGACTCGGCACTGAGGCGCTGCTTCCAGAGCACCTTGCCGTTTTCGAGCGCAACGAGTTCGTTGTTCCGAGTGACGACCGCGACGATAGTGCCGTCGCTGCCGACACCGGCCGTGAGAGGTGCACCGGCATTGCCACGCCAGGCTTCCTTGCCGGAACGCGAGTCGAGCATGACGACGGTGCCATCGGCACTGGCCACGACCAGCATGTCGCCGCTGACATCGGTCTGCAGCGGGAAGGTCACTGCCGGCAGTTTGGCGGTCCAGGCCTGGCGCACGCCGAGCACGGCGACGTTGGCCGGGAGTTCGGCCGGCTTCGGCTTTTCAGTGCCGGAACAGGCGGCGAGCACGGTGATCGCGACGATCGCGGCGCCCGCTCGCAGGGCGTGCTTCAGAGACACTAATCGCTTCAAATTCATGATGTGGTCTTGGCTGGGGTAACGGTGATGGTCGGCGCCAGGGTCTTCGGATCAACGCCGACGGCATTCAGCTTGATTTCGATCAGGCGGCGATAGTCACCACGACCTTCGAAGCCGGTCCAGGCTTTGCGGTATTCGGTCTTCGCTTCTTCACGCTTGCCCTGGGCCAGATAGATGTCGCCTTTGCGATCCGCCACCAGGGGCTCGAATTCTTTGGGCATGCCGCCGGAGAGCTGCTTCAAAGCGTCGTCGTATGCCTTGCTGTCGAGCAGCTCGGCCGACAGCCGTAGCTTGGCGATGGCCTGGTAACCAGGGTCGACGGCCTTGTCGGCGACCCATGCGAGCGCGGCACGCGATGCCTCGTCGTTGCCCTTTTCATGCAGCGTCTTGGCCGCGAGCAGCCCCGCTTGCTGGGCATAGGCGGTGCCTGCGAATTTCTCTTTCATGTCCGCCAGCGCGCGCTCGATGCGCGCCGTGTCGCCGGCCTGTGCGCCACGTTCCAGCTCGTCATAGAGAGCAGCGGCCTGAGCAGCTTTGGTGCGCTGCAAGTACTGCCAGCCGTTCCACGCCATGAATGCGCCAGCCGCAATCAGCACGACCCAGGTGATGAGGCTGCCGTAGGTGGTCCAGAAATGCTTGAGCTGGTCGAGCTGTTCCTGTTCTTCGAGATCGAGTGGAGTTGCCATGCGCTGTCAGATGTAGAGAGCCCGAGATTGTAGGGTGGCGGCCCAGGTGGCCACCTCGGCGAGCGGTCGTGCGGTCTGGGCACCGCTGCCATCTCGTAGCGCTTTGACCATGACTTCGCCGCGGGTCAGCTCGTCGGCACCGAAGATCAGCGCGTACAAAGCGCCGCTGGCATCGGCCTTCTTGAACTGCGACTTGAAGCTGCCGAAGCCATCGGCCGTGCCGGCATGCATCTGCACGGCAACGCCGGCCGCGCGCAGTTGCTGCAGCACCGGCATGGCTTGCGCGAGCGCTGCCGCATCCGGGATCACCGCATAAGCGTCTGGCACTGGCAAAGTGGTCGCACTGGCCTGCTCCTTCAGCAGTTCAAGCACGCGTTCAAGCCCCATGCCCCATCCCACGGCGGGCGTCGGCTTGCCACCGAGCACTTCGAACAGGCCATCGTAGCGACCGCCGCCGCACAGGGTTCCCTGCGCGCCGAGTTCGGAGGTGATGAACTCGAACACCGTGTGACTGTAGTAATCCAGACCGCGCACCAGGCGGGGGTTAATCGTCCATTCGACGCCGCAAGCGGTCAACAGGGACTGCACGGTTTCGAGATGGCGGCGCGACGCGTCGCCCAAATAGTCCAGCAGGCGCGGCGCTGCCTCGACCAGCGGCTGCATCGCCGGGTTCTTGGTGTCCAGGATGCGCAGCGGATTGGTCTCGAGGCGACGCTGCGCGTCGGCGTCGAGCATGTCGGCGTTCTGCTGAAAGTGGGTGATGAGCGCCGCGCGATGCGCCTGACGTTCCACCGGCACACCCAGGCTATTGAGTTCGACACGGATGTTGCGCAGCCCGAGCGTCTGGAACAGCTGGTGCGCCAGCAGCATCAGCTCGGCATCGACCTCCGGGCCCGAGAAGCCCAGTGCCTCCGCGCCGAGTTGGTAGAACTGGCGGTAGCGCCCGCGCTGCGGTCGCTCGTGCCGGAACATCGGGCCGGTGTACCAGAGCCGCTTGCCGCCGTCGTAGGTCAGGTTGTGCTCGATGGCCGCACGCGCGACACCGGGCGTGTTCTCGGGCCGCAGCGTGAGCTGCTCGCCGTTGAGCCGGTCTTCGAAGGAATACATTTCCTTCTCGACGATGTCGGTGGTTTGCCCAGTGCCGCGCACGAAGAGCGCCGTGGGCTCGACGATCGGCGTGCGGATATTGCGATAGGCATAGCGCCCCATAAGTTCGCGCACCGTCTGCTCGAGCGCCTCCCAGCGCGCCGATTCGGGCGGCAATATGTCGTTCATGCCTTTGACGGCATTCAATTTATCGGCCATGGATTCCGGAAGGTCAGGCGACGACGGCGTGCTTGCCACCAAAGCGCTTTTCAATGTAGTTTTCGACGAGCTGATGAAACTCGTTGGCGATGTTGTCGCCGCGCAGTGTGAGTGCCTTTTCGCCGTCGATAAAAACGGGTGCGGCAGGTGCCTCGCCGTTGCCCGGCAAGCTGATGCCGATGTCCGCGTGCTTGCTTTCGCCGGGCCCATTGACGATGCAGCCCATCACCGCCACCTTCATGGTTTCGACGCCCGGGTACTTGGTGCGCCACACCGGCATCTGTGCGCGAAGGTAGTCGTCGATTTGCTTGGCGAGTTCCTGGAACGTGGTGCTGGTGGTGCGACCGCAACCGGGACACGCGGTCACGCTCGGCACGAACATGCGCAGGCCCAGCGCCTGCAGGATCTCGTTGGCGATCACGACTTCTTGGGTGCGTGCTTCGCCGGGTTGCGGCGTGAGCGACACGCGGATGGTGTCGCCGATGCCCTCTTGCAGCAGGATCGACAAGGCCGTAGCAGAAGCCACGGTGCCCTTGGTACCCATGCCTGCTTCGGTCAGGCCCAAATGCAGCGGATAGTCGCAACGCTTTGCCAGTTCGCGGTAGACCGATATCAGGTCTTGCACACCGCTGACCTTGCAACTCAGGATGACCTGATTGCCGTCCATGCCCATCGATTCAGCGAGCTTGGCCGAATCGATGGCCGAAGTGATGAGTGCTTCGTACATGACCTGCTTCGCGTCCCAGGGCGCAGCACGCTGGCTGTTGATGTCCATCAAGCCCGACAGCAGCTCCTGGTCGAGGCTGCCCCAGTTCACGCCGATGCGCACTGGCTTGTTCCAGCGCATCGCGGCATCGATCATCTGACCGAACTGGCGATCATGCTTGTCGCCCTTGCCAACGTTGCCGGGGTTGATGCGGTACTTGCTGAGCGCTTCGGCGCAGGCCGGATAGTCGGTGAGCAGACGGTGCCCGTTGTAGTGGAAGTCTCCGATCAACGGCACGTCGATGCCCATGCGGTCGAGCTGCTCGCGGATGTACGGAACCTGGGCCGCCGCCTCGGGCGTGTTGACCGTGATGCGGACCATCTCGGAGCCCGCGATCGCGAGTTCCTTGACTTGGATCGCGGTACCGATGGCATCGACCGTGTCGGTGTTGGTCATTGACTGCACGCGCACCGGTGCGTCGCCGCCAACCGTGACCGTGTGCGCGCCCCACGTCACCGTCGCCTGACGCGAACGCCGCGCCTTGGGCGCCGCTGACTCGATCGGAAAGCAATCGTTCATGATTTCACCTCGAAGCGTGCAACGCCGCCGCCCTTGGTCACAGGGCCCAAATCGAAAACCTTGCCACGCACCTTCACATCGATGCCGGACGCGCGGCCGACGACGACGGTCAGCGGCAGACTGCCGGTGACCGAAACAGTCTCTCCGGTCTGCACGGTGCGGCGAAGCACCTGCTTGCCGTCGCCTTCAGTCACGGTCACCCAGGAGTCCGCGCGGGCGACGAAAACCAGGATGTCGCTGCCTGCAGCGACGGCTGCAGTCGTCGCGGTAGCACTGCCGACAGCACCGACTTGCGCTCCCGGGGACCCCACAGGGGCGGTGGTCGCAGGCGTCGCGGGCTGCACCGTCGCCGGCATGGCGGGCTCGACCACGGTGCCGGGTGCGCTTGCGGAGACGGGAGCCGATTCGGTCTCGGCGGGAGTTTCGGCCGCACTGCGCGACGTGATGCGCGCGAAGGCCGAGCTCACCTGGTCGAATGCGGACTGGGGAAGCCAGAACAACGCAGCGGCACCGATGAGCAAGAGCGCGACGACCGCGAGCAACGCGCCTGAAGGCAACAAATTCGAGCCTCGTCCCGATCGCGGCGCACCGGATCGGAAGCTACTGCTGATGGTGCGGTCGGCGTCGGCGAGCGCGGCGCGAGGCGAGCCGGGCATCTTCGCCAGTACCTTGACCGGATCGATCTTGAGCGCTCGCGCGACGCTGGCGGCAAGTGCGCGAGCGAAAGCCGGATCGGGCAAGGAGTCGATGTCATCGTCTTCGAGGGCCTGCAGCTTTTGCGCTGGCACCTTCAGCGCCGCAGCCACGACTTCGATGTGCAGGCCATGGGCTTCGCGCGCCTCGCGCAGCATGTCGCCAGCGCTCATGTTCGTGCTGTCGCCGACCACCAGCGGCGCCCCTTGCGAAGCGCCGAACTCACTGGCGCGTTCAATCATTGAAATTTCCGCGTTCGTACGCAATGGCCTCCCGCGACTGAGAGAAGCGGCGCTGCAACTGGCTGGCGAGTTGGGCCAGTGCTTCGCGATTATTCAGGCGGCGTTCGATCTTGATGCCGAGCCAGAGTGATTCGGCATTGGCAGACGGGCTGTTGTTGACGCGCCGGATGTAGAACTGGGCGCGTGTCATGTCGTCGCGCTGGAACAGCAAGGTGGCCAGATTGAACCCGATCACCGGGTTGCCGGGATCGATTTCATAAGCCTGCGTGAGGCTGCGCTCGGCATCGGCACGGTCGCCTGCCTTGATCTGGCACACGCCCTGCGTCATGAGCGTCTTGGCACGATCGGGGTAGCCCGGAATTGCCAGAGCCTGCCCAAACTGCTGCATGGCATCGCCGTTGCGGCCTTGCTGACACAGCAGCCAGCCGTAGTTGTGCAGCGTGTTTGGTTCGCGCGGATTGAGCGCGATGGCGCGGCGGAAGCTGTCTTCGGCCAGGCCGGCGTCGTCGAGCCGCATGTAGACAAGGCCGCGCAAGTTGTAGGCCTCCGAGTAGGTCGGGTCGGCTGTCAGGGATTGCTTGATTTCGTCGAGCGCCACCGTGGTCTGCCCGGCTTCGAAGTAGCCGATGGCGAGTTCAAGCCGCAGGCGGGCTCGCTTGCGGCCATTGCCTTCGTCGGAGTCGGTCAGCAACTGCGCGCCATTGCCGGCCGTGCTCGCCACCGCGCCGGTGCCCTTGTTGGCGCATCCGGCCAGCGCGATGCCGGTGACCAGGCAAAGAAGGAGGCGCGCCAACAGCGGTTGCGCGAACGAACGCGTCATCGAAAAAGCCATGCTCATCGCTTCAGTGCTCCTGAATGTTCGGTGTGTTCGAAGTCGTCGACATCTTCGCGGTGTTCGAACTGGGCCGCGCCTCGCGGACCGGGTGCAAAACGATGGTTCGACCCGAGGTGGAAGCGGCACCACTCGCACGCCGTTCAGCCATGCGCTCGACAGCCCGCGTGCGGTCTTTGACATCGCCAGCCAGCTGTCCGCATGCCGCGTCGATGTCGTCACCGCGCGTCTTGCGGATGGTCGTCACCAGCCCGGCTGCACTCAGCGTCTTCGCAAAAGCCAGCACTCGGGCCTGCGGCGACCGCAGCAAACCAGACGCGGGAAACGGGTTGAAAGGAATCAAATTGAACTTGCACGAAATGCCGTGCTGGCGAACCAGCGCGACCAGTTGCTCGGCATGCTCGGGTTGGTCGTTGACGCCGTCGAGCATGCAGTACTCGAAGGTGATGAAGTCGCGCGGCGCGTGCGCCAGATAGCGCTTGCATGCTTCGAGCAATTCGACGATCGGGTACTTGCGGTTCAGCGGCACCAGGTCGTCGCGCAGTGCGTCGGTCGGCGCATGAAGCGACACCGCAAGCGCGACCGGACAGTCGGTACCGAGCCGGTCGATCATCGGCACCACGCCAGAGGTTGAGACGGTGACACGGCGACGAGACAAGCCGTAGGCGTTGTCGTCAAGCATCGTGCGAAGGGCCGGAACCAGCGCGGTGTAGTTCTGCAGCGGCTCGCCCATGCCCATCATCACGACGTTCGAGATGACACGGTCTTCCTGGCCCGGATCGCGCTTCAAATGTTTGCGCAAAAAATGCTCGGCAAACCAAAGCTGCGCAACGATTTCGCCGGTCGTCAGATTGCGGCTGAAGCCTTGGTGGCCGGTCGAACAAAAGCGGCAGCCGACGGCGCACCCCGCCTGGGAAGACACGCACAAAGTGCCGCGATCGTCTTCGGGAATGAACACCGCCTCGACCGCATTGCCGTCGCCCACGTCGAACAGCCACTTGATGGTGCCGTCAGCGGACTCGTGCTGCGTGGTGACCGGGAGCGCTTCGATGCGCGCGGTGGTCGCCAGCTTTTCGCGCAGCGACTTCGCGAGATCGGTCATCTGCGAAAAGTCGCTGGCGCCGCGCTGATGGATCCAGCGGAAAAGCTGGGTCGCGCGGAAACGTTTTTCACCCAGCCGCTCGCAGAACGCGGCCAACCCCTCCAGATCGAACTCGAGAAGGTTGGCCGTCGTCATTGCGTCAGTCGGGCGGGCACCTCAACGTGCGTAGACGTTGAGGCCGGCGAAGAAGAAAGCGATTTCGTTCTTAGCGGTTTCAGGTGCGTCGGAGCCGTGCACTGCATTGGCATCGATGCTGTCGGCGAAGTCGGCGCGGATGGTGCCGGCAGCTGCCTTCTTGGGATCGGTCGCGCCCATCAGGTCGCGGTTCTTGGCAATGGCGTCTTCGCCTTCGAGCGCTTGCACGAACACCGGGCCGGAAATCATGAATTCAACCAAGTCCTTGAAGAACGGGCGTGCGCTGTGCACGGCATAGAACTGCTCGGCTTCATTGCGCGACAGATGCACGAGCTTCGCAGCGACGACCTTGAGGCCGGCGGCTTCGAAGCGAGAAACGATCTTGCCGATGACGTTCTTGGCGACGGCGTCGGGCTTGATGATGGAGAGAGTGCGTTCGATGGCCATTTTGAGATGCTTCCTGCTTGATTTTGAGACGATTCGTCAGCGCCGCACCCAATCGGTTGCCGCCTTGACAAAGCCTCTGATTTTAACCGGCCGGGCCGAACGACCCATGACCGATCCATGAAAAACCGCGGGGCGGCGGTGCTTTCAGCGACCGCGACGGCGACCCCCGCCGCCGCCTGCATTGCCGCCACCACCGCCACCGCCATAGCCGCCACCCGATCCACCGCCGCGCCGCGGCGCCTGGCGTTGCTCCTTGCGCTGCCTTGAAAAGCTGTCGGCGCCGATGTAGCCGACCGACGTCTTCATCGGATCGGGCTGATTGGCACCGCTCGGCGGACGGTCTTCGCCCTTGAAGCCGGGCTGACTGTCGCCGCGGTTGTTTCCACCGCCGCCGCCCTGGCCAC
>NZ_JASJXG010000039.1:0-47761 GCF_035018765.1 Variovorax sp. RTB1 | reverse complement strand
AGTGAGGCCCGATCCGACGCCGGTGCCACGCGCACCCGACATCGCGCTCGAACGCGAGAAGAAGCTGAAAGAACAGAAGGAGCGCGAGCGGGAAGAAGAGCGGCAAGACAAGCTGAAGGCGCAGCAGCAACAGCAACAACAGCAGGCCGCGAAGAAAGCGCAAGAGAAGAAAGACCTTGACGCCAAGCAGCGCGCCGAGGACGAGGCCGACCGCAAGCTGGAGCAGCAGCAAAAGCTGGCGGACGCCAAAAAGGCCGACGCGCAAAAAGCCATCGAGGCCAAGAAGGCAGAAGCGCAGAAGGCTGCTGCGGCCGAAGCCAAGCAAGCCGACGCTGCCAAGCAGGCCGCTGCCGATCGCGCCGCCACGCTCAAGCGCATGCAGGGCATGGCCGGAGCCACTGGTGCCGAGGGCTCGCAGGGCACGGCGCTGAAGGCGTCAGGCCCTTCCGGCGGCTACGGCGCACGCATCGCCGCCGCAGTGCGCCCCAACGTGACCTTTCCCGACGCTGACACCGTCAACGGCAATCCAGCCGCCGAGTTCGAAGTGAGCCTGGCGCCTGACGGCACCATCGTCAACGTCAAGCTCAGCAAGTCGAGTGGCTTGCCGAGTTGGGACGAGGCCGCCGAACGCGGCCTGCGCAAGACCGATCGTTTGCCTCGCGACAACGATGGGCGCATCTTCCCGTCGTTGATCGTTTCGCTGAAGCCGAAGCGTTAGAAGCCGAAGCGTTGACTGGGCCGGTAATCTACAACTCGTAGATCACCGCGGCCTTGCCCGCTTCAGCCTGCGCCGTCCAGCTGGCCAGCGCCGCATCGGTCGGGAAGAACTTCGCGCTTTCCCCCAGCTGCAATTCAACCTGCGCCCCGCCCCGCGCCAGCGACAAACGCACCGGCAGCCCCTGCCGCAATTCACCGTGCTCGCCCATCTCGGTGCGCGGTGGAAAGTCCCGGGCGATACGCGCAATGTCCGGCGCCTTGCCATTGACTGCCACGCGCAGGAACTTGCCGAAGCGGCAACGCGCACTGGCCAGGTCCCACACCTGCTGCACCTGAAAACGCGCCTCGAAACCTCCGCGACCCGGCTGCAGTTTGCCGCTCACGATCACCAGTTCGTCGTCCTTCAGCGTGTTGCGATTGGCGTTGAAAAGTGCCTCGTCGGCGGTCGCGTCGATCGAGTCCGACTTGTCGTCGAGCTTGAAGATCGCCAACCGACCACGCTGTCCGTTGATGACCCGAAAATCGCTCACGATGCCCGCGATGATTTGCGGTTCGCGGCTGTCCATCAGGTCACCCACCTCGCGCTTGCAGAAGCGCCGCACCTCGTGCGCGACCTCGTCGAACAGGTGTCCCGACAGATAGAAACCGACGGCCGTCTTCTCGAGTGTCAGACGTTCCTTCACGCCCCAAGGCGTGGCGTCGACCAGCTCCGGCTCTTGCGTCGCCGAGCCATGCTCGCTATCGCCGAAGATATCGACCTGGGAAGCGTTGGCTTCGGTGGCGCTCGCGAAGTCGAAGGCCTTGTCGACCGATGCGATGAGCGACGCGCGGTTCTGCTGGATCGAGTCGAAGGCGCCCGCCTTGATGAGCGCCTCGACCGTGCGCTTGTTGATGCGCTGCCGATCTACTCGCACGCAAAAATCGAACAGGCTCTTGAAAGGCCCGCCAGCGTTGCGCGCCTTGACGATCGCTTCGACCGCGAACTGCCCGGTGCCCTTGACGGCGCCCAGGCCATAGCGAATCGACTTGTCCGTTACCGGCTCGAAGCGGTAGTTACCGCGGTTCACGTCCGGCGGCTCGAAGCTGATGCCGAAGTTCTTGATCGCGTCTTCGAACAGCACCTTCAACTTGTCGGTGTCGTCCATTTCAACGGTCATGTTCGCGCAGAAGAACTCGGCCGTGTAATGGACCTTCAACCAGCCGGTGTGATATGCCAGCAGCGAGTAAGCAGCGGCATGCGACTTGTTGAAGCCGTATCCCGCGAACTTCTCCATCAGGTCGAAGATCTCGTCGGCCTTCTCTTGCCCGATTTTGTTGACCGCCGCGCCCTTCCGAAAAATCTCGCGGTGCTCGGCCATTTCTTCGAGCTTTTTCTTGCCCATCGCGCGGCGCAGCAGGTCGGCGCCACCGAGAGAATAGCCGCCCAGGATCTGCGCGGTCTGCATGACCTGCTCCTGGTAGACCATGATCCCGTAGGTCTCCGACAGCATCTCTTCGACCAGCGGATGCGGGTACTCGACCGGCTCGCGGCCGTGCTTGCGCGCGACGAAGCTCGGGATCAGGTCCATCGGCCCCGGCCGATACAACGCATTGAGCGCGATCAGGTCTTCGAGCCGCGTCGGCCGCGCGCCTTTCAACATGCCCTGCATGCCGCGCGATTCGAACTGGAACACCGCCTCCGTCTTGCCTTCCGAGAACAGGCGATAGGTGTGCGCGTCGTCGAGCTTGATGTCCTCGTAGGCGAACTTCTCCTGCCCCTTGTGTCGCGCAATGATGAAGTCCTTGGCGATCTCCAGGATCGTCAGCGTAGCGAGTCCCAAGAAGTCGAACTTGACCAGGCCGATCGCTTCGACGTCGTCCTTGTCGAACTGGCTCACCGCCGAGTCGCTGCCGGGCTGCTGGTACAGCGGGCAAAAGTCGGTGAGCTTGCCGGGCGCGATGAGCACACCGCCCGCATGCATGCCGATGTTGCGCGTCATGCCCTCGAGCTTTTGCGCCAGCTCGACCAGCATGCGAACTTCTTCTTCCTTCTCGATGCGGGCCGCGAGTTGCGGCTCCATCTCGATGGCGTAGTTGTTCTTGTCGCCCTCGACCTTCGGGTTGGGTGGGTACTGGATCGTCACCGGCTGTCCCGGCTTGTTCGGGATGAGCTTGCTGATGCCATCGCAGAACATGTAGCTCATGTCGAGCACGCGGCCCACGTCGCGAATCGCGGCCCGTGCGGCCATGGTGCCGAAGGTGGCGATCTGGCTCACCGCGTCGCGCCCGTACTTGTCCTTCACGTAGTCGATCACCCGGTCGCGATTGCCTTGGCAAAAGTCGATGTCGAAGTCGGGCATCGACACGCGTTCCGGATTCAGGAAACGTTCGAACAGCAGCTTGTATTCAAGCGGATCGAGGTCGGTGATCTTGAGTGCATAAGCGACGAGCGAGCCAGCGCCCGAACCGCGGCCCGGCCCCACCGGACAGCCGTTGTTCTTAGCCCATTTGATGAAGTCGCCCACGATCAAAAAGTAGCCGGGGAAACCCATCTTCAGGATGGTGTTGATCTCGAACTCGAGCCGCTCGACATAGCGCGGCCGCTCGACATCGCGCTTTGCGAGATCGGGGTACAGATGCGCCAGCCGCGCCTCCAGTCCTTCGAACGATTCGACGCGGAAGAACTCGTCGATCGGCATGCGCACGCCATCGACCTCAGGCGTCGGAAAGTTCGGCAACTGCGGCTTGCCGAGCACCAGCGTCAGGTTGCAGCGCTTGGCAATTTCAACCGTGTTGGCGACAGCGCTCGGCACGTCGACGAAAAGCACTTCCATCTCTGCGACCGACTTGAAATATTGCTCCCGCGTGAACTTGCGAACACGGCGCGGATTGCCAAGAATTTCGCCTTCGGAAATGCAGACGCGCGCCTCGTGCGCCTCATAACCCTCGCGGTCTGCGAACTGCACCGGGTGCGTCGCGACCACCGGCAATTTAAGGCGTGCAGCGAGTTGCACTGCGGCGATGACGTGCGGCTCGTCTTCGGGTCGACCGGCGCGCTGCAACTCGATATAGAAGCGATGCGGGAACAGGCTGGCAAGTTGCAAGGCGACCGCCGTTGCGCGCTCGGCGTGGCCTTGCAACAGCGGCGCGCCCAGCGGCCCGGCTTGCGCGCCCGACAGGCAGATGAGCCCACCCTGCAACTCTTCGAGCCATGCCAGCTTGCACACCGCTTGCGACTGACCGCGGCCGACGTTCTGCGTCCATGCGCGCGCCAGCAACTCCGAGAGGTGCAGATAACCCTCGGTGTTTTGCACCAGCAAGACGATGCGCGTCACTGCACCGATTTCGGCGCCGAGGCCTTCGAGCATGACTTCGCAGCCGAGGACGGGCTTGACGCCTTTGCTGCGCGCTTCCTTGTAGAACTTGACCGCACCGAACAGGTTGTTCAGGTCGGTGATGGCCAGCGCCGGCTGCTTGTCGGCAGCGGCGGCGGCGACGACTTCGTCGATTCGATTGGTACCGTCGACGACGGAAAATTCGGTGTGCAGGCGGAGGTGAACGAACATGGATCGATTGTAGAAACTCGGCACTTCACGATGCGATTCAGCGCTCTCTAAAATGGCGGGCTGTGCAAGAAATTTTGAATATCGCCGCTTACAAATTCGTAGGCATCGACGACGCGTCCATGCTGCGCGAAGACCTGCGTTCGCGCGCCCTGTCGGCCGGCCTCATGGGCACGATTTTGCTGGCGCCAGAGGGCATCAACCTCTTTCTCGCCGGCGCGGCGGAGGCGGTGCGCGGATTCCTGGCCGGTCTGCGCGCAGACGAACGTTTTGCCGACCTCGAAACCAAAGAAAGCTGGTCCGCCACACAGCCGTTTCGTCGCATGCTCGTGAAGTGCAAGCGCGAGATCATCCGCATGGACCATCCGGCGATTCAACCCGCAGCCGGTCGTGCGCCGGGCGTCGATGCGCTCACGCTGAAGCGCTGGCTCGACCAGGGTCATGACGATGGCGGCAAACAGATCGTCATGCTCGACACGCGCAACGCCTTCGAAGTCGACGAAGGCACGTTCGAAGGCGCCGTCGACTGGCGCATCGATAAGTTCACGCAGTTTCCGCAAGCGCTCGAAGAGCATCGCGAAGCACTGGTCGGCAAGACGGTCGTGAGCTTCTGCACCGGTGGCATCCGCTGCGAGAAAGCCGCCATCCTGATGCGCGAAGAAGGCGTGGCCGACGTGCTTCAACTCGAAGGCGGCATCCTCAAATACTTCGAGACCGTGGGCGGCGCGCACTACCGCGGCGACTGCTTCGTCTTCGACGGCCGCCGGGCGCTCGCACCCGACCTGAGCGCGCGCTCGACGCACGCCAGCGCTCGCGCACCCGAAGACCCGGACCTCGCAATCAAGCACTGATCGCGCACCTGCCAGTCTCGGCAGGTAGGCGTCAGGCAGGCTCGGGTATTGTCCGCGCCATGCGCATCCTCCTGGTTGAAGACGAACTCGACATGGCCTCTTGGCTGGTCCGCGCGCTGACGCAAAGCGGCTTCGTAGCCGACCACGCGCCCGACGCCCGCACGGCAGAGGCCTTCATGGTCGGCACCGAATACGACGCCATCGTGCTCGACCTGCAACTGCCCGACAAGCACGGCATGAGCGTGCTGGCCGACATGCGAGACGCCGACAACCGCACGCCGGTGTTGATCCTGACTGCGCAAGGCGCGTTGCAAGACCGTGTGCGCGGCCTCAACCTCGGCGCCGACGACTTCCTGACGAAGCCCTTCGAGGTCGCCGAACTGGAGGCGCGCCTTGCGGCATTGGTCCGACGCAGCCGCGGACGACAACACCCGCGCATGCAGTGTGCCTCGCTGTCGTACGACGGCGAGAGCCATGCCTTCTCGCTGCGAGGCACGTTGCTGCCGCTGACGCCGCGCGAACAGGCCGCGCTCACCGCCCTCTTGATGCGCAGTGGTGCACCGGTGAGCAAGTCGAACCTGTTCGGCAAGGTGTTTACCAACGACAGTACCGCGGGGCCCGACGCCATCGAGGTCGTCCTGCACCGGCTGCGGCGCAAGCTCGAGGGCAGCGACGTTCGCATCGTCACCGTGCGCGGACTGGGTTACATGCTCGAAAGCACCGGGGATGCAGTGGTCGATGTCGATGTCTCCAACGCGCGCTGACAAGAACACTGAGCCGCGTCGCTTCGGCATTCGGGCGCGGCTGCTCGCGTTGCTGCTGCCGGGCATCGTCGCGCTGCTCGCGCTCGACAGCTGGAACGACTATCACGCCCTTTCGGAAACCGTCGCCAACGCCTACGACCAGAGCCTGCTGGAACCGGTCAAGGCGCTCGGCAACAGCATCGTCGTGCGGCCAGACGGCAAGGTGCAGGTGCATGAAGCCTTCTCGGTCGAAGCGATGTTCGCGGCGACCAGTGCGCGCTACAAGCATCTGCATGTCGGCATCACGCCCGTGGGCACAGACGGGCCGGAGACCACGCTCATGGGCGTACCCGACTTGCCTCCGCCGCCGGTCGCGCCGCCTGAGCAAAGCGTAGGCAAGCCGGTCTTCTACGACGCTTGGTACCAGGGGCGGCCGGTGCGCATCGCGGCGCTGCGTCAGACCGTGTACGACACCCGCGGCACTCACGACATCCAAGGCGCCGGCGACAGCAGCAGCAACGCCGCCTGGCAGGTGCTGATCCAGGCGGCCGAAAGCACCGGCCCGCGCGCGCGTGCCATGAACGAATCGCTGCAACAGGAACTGTGGCGCGACACCCGCATGCTGGTGGTCGTCACGCTGCTCATCTGGATGGGTGTCGCATGGACGATGCGCCCGCTCGAACGGCTGCGCGCCTCCCTGCGCGAGCGTCAGCCAGACGACCTGCAGCCGCTCGACCCGACCGGCATGCCGCAGGAGGTGATGCCACTGGTCGACGCCGTCAACCACCACATCGAAAGCCACCGCACGATGGTGGCGGAGCATTCGCAGTTCCTTGCGGATGCATCGCATCAACTGCGCACGCCGCTCGCGATCCTGTCGATCCAGGCCGGCTATGCAGTGCGTGAAACCGACCCCGAGCGCATGCGCGAATCGCTGCGCGCCATCGTGACGCAACTGGCGCGCACGCGCCGGCTCAGCGAGCAATTGCTGGCATTGGCACATGCGACGCACCAGGACAACGCGGGTGGCGCGCCCGCGCTCGTCGACCTCAACGCCGTGGCGCGCGCCGTGGTGCTTCAATACCTGCCGCTCGCGCGGGAAAACGATCAGGATCTGGGCTGGATCGATGCGCGTGGCGACCTCCCGTTCGAACGCACGGGTGAAGCCGCAGCGCTCGATGCAGACGGCGAACCCACGCGGCCGGTGCTGCCCGTGCATGCGAACGAAGCCGAACTCCACGAGGTGCTGTCGAACCTCGTGCACAACGCCATCAAGTACACGCCGCGCGGCGGCAGCATCACCGTGTCCGTACGGCGCGATGCGCGCTACGCGCTGGCCGAGGTCTGCGACAGCGGACCGGGCATCAGCGCGGATCGGCGTGCCAGCGTGTTCCAGCGCTTTCAGCGAGACGCGTCGAGCGAGGCGCGCGCCACGCAGGGCGCAGGCCTCGGGCTCACCATCGCGCGCAGCTACGCGCGCCGCAACCACGGCGACATCGAACTGGCGGATGCCGGAAGTGCGGACGGCGCGAGCGGACCTGCCAGCACAGCGGGTGCGGGGCTCCGTGCGACCCTTCGTTTACCCTTAGTGAACCTTAAGTGATTACACGTATTTTGAGCGTCGACAGGGCGGCAGAGAGCCCATCGAAAGCCGATTGAAAGGCTCCATTTCTAGACTGCCTCCTTCAATCGAAGGAGACCTATGCAAGAGCAGCACGCCGGTACGCCCGGGGCGACATCGCCCCTCAAGGCCCGGTTCAAGAAGGATTACTACGGCGGCGCGCTGATGGTGCTGGTCGGCGTCGCTGCCGCAGTCGCCGGCGTCGACTACCGCGTCGGCCAACTCGCGCGCATGGGGCCGGGCTTCTTCCCGGTCGCGCTGGGTTCGCTGCTGGCGCTGGTCGGCGTCATGATCGCTGCGTCCGCGCGCAACCCGAAGCCATCCGCAGAACCTGCCGTGTCGCACGGTCATCCCGGCGGCATGCCGGACATTCGCGGTGGTGTCTGCATCGTGCTGGCCATCCTGGCCTTTCTGCTGCTGGGCGTGTACGGCGGCCTGCTGCCGGCGACCTTTGCCATCGTCTTCATCTCGGCACTGGGCGACCGCGACAACACGCTGATCGAAGCCGGACTGCTGTCGCTCGCCATGTCGGCCATCGCCGTGGTGGTGTTCTGGTGGGCGCTGCAACTGCAGCTGCCGCTCTTCCAGTGGGGCGGCTGACACCATGATTTCGCAATCACTTCACGACCTCTGGTTCGGCTTCGGTGTCGCCTTTCAGGGCACCAACCTGCTGTGGTCTTTTTTTGGCGTGCTGGTCGGCAATTTGATCGGCGTGCTGCCTGGCATGGGCGCGCTCCAAGCCATCTCCATCCTGCTGCCGCTCACTTACGTGATGCATCCGGTGCCCGCGATCCTGATGCTGGCCGGCATCTTCTACGGCTCGCAGTACGGCGGCGCCATCGGTGCCATCCTGCTGAACATGCCCTCGCATCCGCCGCATGCGGTGACCTGTCTCGACGGGTATCCGATGACCAAGCAGGGCAAGGGCGGGGTCGCGCTGGGCATCACGATGATCGCCTCGTTCTTCGCGGCGTCGGTCGGGATCATCGTCATGATCTTCGCGTCGCCGTTGCTGGTGCAGATCGCCTTCAAGTTCGGCCCGACCGAGATCTTCTCGATCATGTTGCTGGGCTTGCTGGCGGGCTCGACCATGTCGCGCGGCTCGCCGCTCAAGGGCGTGGCCATGACACTCTTCGGCCTCCTGTGCGGCGTGGTCGGTACCGACGTCAACAGCGGCAGCTTCCGCTTTGCCTTCGGCCTGCCGGAGTTGAGCGACGGGCTCGAGCTCACCGCGATTTCGATGGGCCTGTTCGGCGTGGCCGACTTCCTGCTCAACGTGAACCGCATGAAAGCCGTCGGCAGCAGCGCCAAGCTCACCTTGGCCGACATGCGTCCGAGCAAAGCCGAGCTGAAGCGTGCCTTCCCGGCGATGATTCGCGGCACCCTCGTCGGCACCGTGTTCGGTGCGATGCCGGGCACCGGCCCGACCATCACGACCTTCATCGCGTACGCGCTGGAACGCAAGATCTCGAAGACGCCGCACAAGTTCGGTACCGGCATGATCGAAGGCGTGGCGGGCCCGGAGGCTTCGGCCCACTCCAAGACGCAGGTCGACTTCATCCCGACGATGAGCCTGGGCATTCCGGGCGACGCAGTGATGGCACTGATCCTCGGTGCGCTGCTGATTCAGGGCATCCAGCCGGGCCCGCAACTGATCACCGAGCATCCGGACATTTTCTGGGGCCTGATCGCCAGCTTCTGGATCGGCAACGTGATCCTGGTGGTGCTCAACGTGCCGCTGATCGGTGTCTGGGTCAAGCTCCTGCGCGTGCCCTACAAGTACCTGTTTCCGGCTGCGATGTTCTTCATTGCGGTGGGCGTCTACAGCACGCAGAACAGCCTGTTCCAGATCTGGGAAGTGCTGGCCTTCGGACTGATCGGCGCGTTGCTGATGTCACTCGAATTCTCGGTCGCACCAATTCTGCTGGGCTTCGTCCTCGGGCCGATGGTCGAAGAGAATTTCCGCCGTGCGCTGTTGCTCTCGCGCGGTGACATGACGGTGTTCGTGACGCGGCCGATCAGCGGCGCGTTCATCGGTCTGTGCGTGCTGTTGCTGGCGGGCGTGATCTTCTCGGCCTGGCGTGGCCGCAAGGGTGAGACGGCGTTGCCGGGTCTCGAACTGCCCCAGCCGCCAATCGACGCCACCCCGGCAGTCAACGAGTAAGCAAAGAACGATCGGCCCTGGGGGGCGATCCGAGCCGACGATCAGACGGGCGTGCTTTTAACGTCCGGCTCCTGAGCCCCGAACGGGTGCCCCGGCAGCGGAATGAACTCCGTCTCGCCTGGCACATGGCCCATGCGCTGGGCGGACCAGTCGGCGCCGGCCTGCAGGATTCGCTCCCGACGGCTCGAAACGAAGTTCCAGGTGATGTAGCGCGGCCCGTCGAGCGGCTCGCCGCCGATCACCACGAGTTGCAAATCGGCCGATGCGTGCAGCGTGGCTCCCGCACCTTCCTGAAGAAACGCCATCGTGTGCGCTGGCACAGCGGTGCCGTCGACCGACACATCGCCATCGACCGCGTACACCGCGAGCTCGGGTGCCAGCGCCGGCAGTACGAAACTCGCGCCGGCCTTCAACTGCACATCGAGGTAGACGGTCGGCGCATACGTCTTGACCGGCGATGTCTCGCCGAACGCGCTGCCGACGAGCACGCGCACCTTGGCGCCCTGCTCTTCGCACGATGGGATGTCCGCTGCAGCCGTGTGCGCGAAATTGGGCTCGGCCTCTTCATGCGCCAGCGGCAGGGCGGCCCATAGCTGCAAGCCGTGGTTGACGTAGGTGTCGGCCTTGAGCTGGTCCGGCTTGCGCTCGGAGTGCACGATGCCGCGACCCGACGTCATCCAGTTGATGGCGCCGGGGCGAATTTCCTGCGTATTGCCGAGGCTGTCGCGATGCATCATCGCGCCCTCGAAAAGATAGGTGACCGTGGCCAGGCCGATGTGCGGATGTGGTCGCACATCGTGCTCGCTGCCCGGTGTTTCGGTGGCGGGGCCGAAGTGATCGAAGAACACGAAAGGCCCGACCGATCGGCGCTTGGCCGAGGGCAGGAGGCGGCGGACTTTGAAGCCGCCGCCGAGGTCTTTGTCGGCCGGTGTCAGCAGTTGAGGTGCAGTCATGGCCGACATGTTGCATCAGGCTTTTGCAGAAGCCCAGCGTGCGCTGGCCTTGGCCACGCGCTCGCCGAACAGGCGTGCGGTGTCGAGGTCGCCCTGCTGCATTTCGGCCGGCGACGAATCCGATGGCGACTGCGCCATGGCGCCGCTGAACGAACCGACGTAGTTGACATCGTTGCGTTGCGCCGCCTTGCTGTTGCTCGGCATGATGGCCGTGCCGACCCAGAGACCGCCCTGCTGCATTGCCAGCGTGAAAAGGTAGTGCAGCGTCGAGAGCTTGTCGCCGTTCATGGTGGCGCTGTTGGTGAAGCCGGCGAACATCTTGTCTTTCCAGGCTTGCGAGAACCATGGCTTGGACGAAGCGTCTGCGAACTTCTTGAACTGCCAGCTCACACTGCCCATGTAGGTCGGCGAGCCCATGACGATGGCATCGGCTGCTGCCAAGGTCTCCCAGCCGCCTTCAGGCAAGTTGCCGTCGGCATCGATCTGCACCAGCTCGGCGCCGGCGCCTTCTGCCACGGCTTGCGCCATGCGCAGGGTATGGCCGTAGCCGGAATGAAAAACGACTGCGATCTTGGACATGTTGATTCCTTCGGAGATGGACGTGTTGGGTGGAGTGGATGCAGCGACTCAGCGCTTGTCGATGCTCAAACGGCCGGCACCGAAAGCTGCCAATGCGAGCAGGCCGCCGGCAATGGCGATGTTCTTGTTGAAATTGATGGTCTGCATCATCTTCATCGCGTCAGGGGCAGCCCAGTACTTGTGGAAAGCCAGCGCAGCAGCCACGGTGAACACAGCCAGCACGATGGCGACGATGCGGGTCTTGAAGCCGAGCAGCAGCGCGATGCCGAAGCCCAGTTCCACGATGATCGCGATCACCGCGGCCACTTCGGGCAACGGCAGGCCGGCCGAGGTGATGTAACCGACGGTGCCGGCGAAGCCCATGAGCTTGCCGATGCCTGCAGGAATGAACAGGTACGCGATCAGGATGCGGCCGACGAGCGCCAGAACGTCTTGCATCGAGGTGGTGGTGACGCCGGACGACGACATGGGTGCGGTGGTTGAGGCCATTGAAATACTCCTGAGTTGAAAAAAAGAGAAAAGGGTCTGACAAGAGAAAGGGCCGTCCGTAGACGGCCCTCTGGGACTAAGCGGCGAGGTCGAATACCAGCACTTCGGCATCCTTGCCGGCACCGAGTTCGATCTTCGACTCGCCTTCGATCATCGCGGCGTCGCCGCCCGACAACTTCTGGCCGTTCACTTCGAGCTCGCCGCGCACCAGTTGCACGTAGCTCTTGCGCGTCGGGTCGAGCGTGAGGCTTGCCTTCTCGTCGCCGTCGATGAGGCCTGCGAACAACCGCGCATCGGCGTTCATGCTGACCGAGCCTTCGGCACCGTCCGGCGATGCGACGAGGCGCAGCTTGCCGCGCTTTTCGGCGTCGTCGAACTTCTTCTGCTCGTAGCCGGGCGCCACACCGCGCTCCTTGGGCTCGATCCAGATCTGCAAAAAGTGCGTGGTCTCGTCGGCCTTGTGATTGAACTCGCTGTGCTGCACGCCGCGCCCTGCGCTCATGCGTTGCACGTCGCCCGGCGGAATGGACTTCACGTTGCCCATGCTGTCTTTGTGAGCGAGTTCGCCCGACAGCACGTAGCTGATGATTTCCATGTCTTTGTGGCCGTGGGTGCCAAAGCCGCCACCCGCCGCCACGCGGTCTTCGTTGATGACGCGCAGGTTGCCGAAGCCCATGTGCGCCGGGTCGTAGTAGCCCGCAAAAGAGAAGCTGTGAAACGAGCGCAGCCAGCCATGGTCTGCATAGCCGCGTTCCTGTGATTTCCTGACTGTCAACATTTGGATTACCTCTGCCCCTGTCGAGGGGCCTTGCTAACTGCCGCGCCGTATGCGTAGCGGATAGAAGTGACTTTATGCCGGGTTGTCACTTGCAAAAGCATCGCGATTTGATGGCACCATTCAAATTATTTGAACGATGATCGGCCATGCCAACCCCTCGTGATGTCTTGACCCCCGACGCGTTGTCGATGCTGCAGACCGTCGTGAGCACCGGCAGTTTTGCCGGCGCCGCCCGCGCACTCAACTTGGTGCCGAGCGCGCTCAGCTATCGCGTGCGGCAGATCGAAGACGCGCTCGACGTGCTGCTGTTCGACCGTAGCGCGCGACAGGCGCGCCTCACAGAAGCCGGCACGGAGTTGCTGCGCGAAGCGGGCCGCATGCTCAATGAAATCGATGCCGTCGCCAACCGCGTGAAGCGGGTCGCCACCGGCTGGGAACCGATGCTCACGGTGGCGATCGACAGCGTGATCCCGCGCGAACCGATCCTCGATCTCGCCTGCGCCTTCTATGCGATCGATCCCCCCACGCGCCTGAAGCTGCGTGACGAAACGCTGCTCGGCACCATCGAGGCATTGACGACGGGTGAGGCCGACCTGGCCATCGGCAGCGTGCTCGATGCCGCCAGCCTGGCCTTCACCGCGACCGGCATCCGCAGCCGCCCGATCGGCGAGTTGCGCTTCGTCTACGCCGTCGCGCCGCAGCATCCGCTGGCACGCCTCGAAGGCGTGCTGACCGACGAGGTGCTGCGACAGCATCGTGCGGTGGCCGCAGCCGATTCGTCGCGCTCCGGGCCGACCATGACGGTCAACCTCGTCGGTGGGCAAGACGTGCTCACCGTCGGCTCGATGGCAGCCAAGCTGGCCGCCCAACTGCATGGGCTCGGCGGTGGCTTTTTGCCCGAGCCGATGGCACGCCCTTACATCGAGGCCGGCCATCTGGTCGAGCGCTCCACCGCCCGCGTGCTCCCCATCGCGACCATGCATTGCGCCTGGCGCGTGCCCAGCGCAGGCAAGCCCGGCCGCGCCCTCGAATGGTGGCTCGCGCAGTTCGACCACGAGGGAACTCGCAAGGCACTGCTCGGGTGGCACCGGGGCCGCTGAAGCCGATGTAGAGTGCAAGCCGACTGTCATTCATCCCGTCAAAAAAAGAGAGACCTGCCATGACCAAAAGCCCACCTGCCAAGCGCCATCGAAGCGCCATCTCCCCGGCCCTCAAAACCACTGCAACTTCGGCTTCGACCTCGACGTCTACTGCGAAGCCGAAGATGGCCGAGCGCCATTACGCCGTCATCGGCGCCGGCATCGCGGGCATTGCCGCCGCGCGCACGCTGGTGCAGGCCGGTCACCGCGTCACGGTGTTCGAGCGCGAGTCGCAGGTCGGCGGCCGCATGGCGAGCGACAAGACGCAGTTCGGCCGCTTCGACACCGGCGCGCAGTACTTCACCGTGCGCGATCCGCGCTTCGCCGCCGCCATCGAAACCACGCCCGGCCTGTGCAAGCGATGGAGCGCCAACGCCGTGCGCGTGCTGGATGCCCATGGTCTCGTCGCTGAAGCCGCGCTGCCGTCGCGGGAGCCGCATTGGGTGGCGCAGCCGGGCATGGATGCGCTGGTCGCGCAATGGGCTGTGCCGCTGGGCAGCAGCGTCGTCACCGACACGCACGTCGTGCAGATCGAGCGCGACACCATCGACGGCAAGCGCTGGCAATTGCGTACCGCCGGTGTAGACGACTCGGTGCATGTGTATTCGGGCTTCGATGCGGTGTTGCTCGCGGTGCCACCTTCACGCGCACGGCAGCTGCTCGGCACCCATTCGCCGACGATCACGCAGAAGATAGAGAAGGTCCGTATCGCGCCATGCTGGACCTTGATGATCGCGTTTCCGCAGGCCAACCAGGCCAACATGTCGCACCTCGGTCCGCAGTGGAACGCGGCGCGCAGCACGCACCATCGCGTGGCCTGGCTCACGCGCGAATCGTCCAAGCCGGGACGCGAGCGTGTCGAACGCTGGACCTTGCAAGCCAGCGCACCTTGGTCGCAAGAACACTTGCGCGACGACAGCGCCCGCATCGAGGCCAAGCTGCTTCGCGCCTTCTCCGAGATCACCGGCATCCGGGCCGAACCCTCGTTTGCGAAGACCCGTTGCTGGGCCGAGGCGCAGACCCAAGTGCCGGTCGGCAAGTCGCACCTGTGGGATGCGAAAGCCCGCATCGGCATCGCCGGCGACTGGTGCATGGGCCATCGGGTCGAAGACGCTTTTCTGTCCGGACTCTCGCTCGCTCTCGCCGCACTGTGACCGCATCGGGGCGCGCTGTCCGCACCGGGCGGTTCGCCCCCTCGCCCACCGGCCCGCTGCACGCGGGCTCGCTGGTCGCCGCGCTGGCAAGCTGGCTCGATGCGCGTGCGCAAGGCAGTCGTTGGCTGGTGCGCATGGAAAACGGCGACACAGAGCGCTGCCTGCCCGGTGTGGGTGAAAGCATCCTCGAACAGTTGGCCGCATGTGCGCTCGTGTCCGATGAGCCGCCGGTTTGGCAGACGCAACGCCTGCCGGCTTACCAACAGGCTTTCGATCGATTGGTGGCCGCCGGCCTTGCCTACCCCTGCGCCTGCTCTCGCGCCGAGATCGACGCCGCACTCGCGCAGCAAGGTGTGCCGCACACGCGCCATGGCGAGCGCGTATACCCAGGCACCTGTCGCAACGGACTGGATGGCAAGCCCGCGCGTGCCTGGCGCTTTGCCACGGCCCGATTCGAAGCCGCGCACCCGACCGAGGGCGTCACCTGGATCGACCGCCGGCTCGGCCCGCAATGGCAAGACGTGGCGCAGGAGGTCGGCGACTTCGTACTGCGCCGCGCCGACGGACCGTGGGCCTATCAACTGCGCGTAGTGGTCGACGATGCGGAACAGCACGTCACCGACGTCGTGCGCGGCGAAGACCTGACCGACAACACCGCACGCCAGCTATTGCTGCAGCGCGCACTGGGCCTGCCAACGCCGCGCTATCTGCACACGCCGCTGGTGCTCGGTGCCGATGGCGAGAAACTGTCGAAGCAGACAGGCGCGGCTTCGTTCGACACCCGCACGCCGCAAGCCGCGCTGGCCGAGCTCGACAAGGCGGCGCGAGTTCTCGGCCTGCCCCCCGCACAACAAGCGATATCGCCGTCCGACGCGCTCACATCATGGGTTCCGCAATGGGCCGCTCTCTACAATCCGCCGCCGTGATGACCCAACTGCCTGACACCCCCCAAGACCCCGAAGACCCGACGCCATCCTCGGACCCGACCCATCCATTGCACCGTCGCCTGAAAAGCTTCGTGCGCCGCGCCGGCCGCACCACCGACGGCCAGGCGCGCGCCTTTACCGAACTGGGTCCGCTGTACCTGCTGCCGTACAGCGAAGAGTCGATCGACCTCGCCACCGTGTTCGGCCGCGTGGCGCCGACCGTGCTCGAGATCGGCTTCGGCATGGGTGAAGCCACTGCATCCATCGCCGCGACCATGCCCGACACCAACTTCCTGTGCTGCGAAGTGCACGAGCCCGGCGTGGGCGCCCTGCTCAAGCGCATCGGCGAACAGCAGTTGACCAACATCCGCATCTGCGCCCACGACGCGGTCGAGGTGCTCGACCACATGCTGCAGCCCGACACGCTCGACGGCGTGCATGTGTTTTTCCCCGACCCGTGGCACAAGAAGCGCCACAACAAGCGGCGCCTGCTGCAGTCGCCCTTCGTCGCCAAGCTGGCCGCGCACCTGAAGCCCGGCGGCTATCTGCATTGCGCGACCGACTGGCAGCCGTACGCCGAGCAGATCCTCGAAGTGCTCGCGCACGAACCGCTGCTGCGCAATACGGCGGTCGATGCCAGTGGCTATGCCCCCAAGCCCGCTTACCGCCCGCTCACCAAGTTCGAGAACCGCGGCATCAAGCTGGGGCATGGCGTGTGGGACGTGGTGTTCGAACGTAGGGCGGAAACGCAGCAGCGGCCACCCATCGTGCTGCGCAAGGCGACCGCTTCTGACGCCGCACTCATCGCCGACATCCACACCCGCAGCCGGGCGACCACCTACCGCGGCATGCTTTCCGATACCTATCTCGACAACGACATGGCAGCCGAAAGCCTCGCGCTTTGGCAGTCGCGCGCAGACGAACTCAGGGCCAACACCGGCAATGTGCTGATCGCCGAACGCAACGGTCAGCCCATGGCCTTCGTCCGCGTGCTGGCGCCCGACGACACCGGCGGCGCCTACCTCGACAACCTGCACGCGATGCCCGACCAAAAGGGCTCCGGCGCCGGCACTGCCCTGCTGGCGGCCGCCGCAGACTGGGCCAAAGCTCGCGGCGCCACGCACATGCACCTGCGCGTGCTGGACGACAACGCGGCCTCCATCGGTTTCTACACATCACGCGGCTGGCAACTCACCGATCGCATCAAGGACATCATGGGCGGCCAGGAAGTGACGGCGCGGATCTATGCGTTGAGGCTGGATGCGTGACCTTGCTCGACCTCGCAACGGTCCGCGCGTTCGAACAGCGCAGCTTCAACGCGTGGCCTGCGCGCGAGACGGTGTTCTTCAACGGCTGGCTGTTTCGCATGAGCGGCGGCTATACCAAGCGTGCCAACTCGGTCAACGCTGCCGATGCGGGCGCAACTTTCGAGGGCGTGCGGGGCGCGGCGGAAACCTTCTATGCGCAGCATGGACTTCCGACTGTTTTCCGCTTGTCACCGTTGGCGCCGCCAGAGGCCGACCGCGAACTGGCCGATGCCGGATACGCGTTCTTCGACCCGACGCAGGTGGCACGTGCGACGCTGAGTGCTGCGGCGCCCCACGCATCAGTGAACATCTCAGCCGCACCATCAGCTGACTGGCTCGATGGCATCGCCGCGGCCAATGGCATCGCGTCGACGAACCACGAACTGCACCACGCTATGGTGCGCTCCATCGCGCTGCCGAGCGCCTTCGCCACCTTGCAGGACCACGGCGAGGCCATCGGCTTTGGGCTGGCGGTGCTGGAACGTGGCGCAGTGGGTTTCTACGACATCGTCGTGGCGCCGCACCGACGCGGGCAGGGTCATGGTCGTGTGCTCACCTGCGCACTGATGCAATGGGGCCGCACGAAGGGCGCGGAGTCTGCTTACCTCCAGGTGCGTGAGCAGAACGAAATCGCGCGGCGCCTGTATGCCCAGCTCGGGTTCGAAGAGTTCTATGGCTACCACTATCGGGTGGCGGACAACCTGTTCGCGCGGCCGGCTTCGGCCCCGCTGGCCAAAAAGGATTGACCCTCGACCCGACCTGCGCCAGTTGCCGTGGCAGGATGTCCCGTCCCCGCCCCATCCACCTCTTGAGCCCCGGAGTACTGCAGATGATCCGCATCTTTCACGACACGCGCGAGACTGTGATCTCGGACGCACCACTCACCGATGCGCCAGCCACCGACGCTCTGTGGCTCGACGCAACCCAGATCCACGAGGCCACCGGCTGGGAATGGAAGCCGCAAGGCCTGTGCCGCGACGACACCTGCATGCCCGTGCCGCGCAACGCCGACGCTCCGATGGTCGATGGCGACCGGCTCGATCTTGCCGCCTTCTGGCGCTACGCCGGCTGGCCGGTCGTGCATGACGAGAGCGGCCATGTGTGGGTGCTCGGCGAAGGCGCCGCCAATCGCGCCGATGCCCTGAACAGCCTGCAGGCCCCGGACTTCGAGCTACCCGACCTGGAAGGCCGCATGCATCGCCTGTCGGACTTGCGCGGGCAGCGAGTATTTCTAAGCACGTGGGCCTCTTGGTGAGGCTGCAGGTTCGACTTGCCCGTGTGGCAGTCCCTGCATGAAGCGGCCAAAGACCATGGCTTTACCGTACTGGCGATCGCGCTCGACGAGCCCGAGCCGGTACGGCCCTGGATCGAAGCAGCCGCTCTCACCTTCCCATCTCTGATCGATCGAGAGCACCGCGTCGCCGAGCTCTACAACCTGGTCAACGTGCCGCAGGCGGTGTGGATCGACGAGACCGGCCGCATGGTGCGTCCGCCCGAGAGCGCCGGCTCGACCGACGGCTTCAACGAGCGCGATCGAACCACGAACACCCTGCCCGCTGCGGTACTGGAGCGACGTGCTCGCGCGAAGACGGCGTACTTCGACGCGGCGCGCGACTGGGCACTGAACGGCTCGGCCAGCCGCCATGTCATGAGCCCCGACGAAGTGTTGAAGCGCCTGCAAGTTCCCGATGCCGGCATCGCCGAAGCGCACGCGCGCTTCAGGCTAGGACAGGTGCTACTGCGCGATGGCCGCGAGGCAGAAGCCAAGGCGCAATTCGACGCCGCGTCGCAACTGCATCCCGACTCGTGGGCGATCTGGCGGCAGCACGCGGAGCGCGACGCGCGAGGCCTGGCGGCTGGTGCGGACTTCTGGGCACGCCTCGATGCAAGGGCCGACAAGCCGTACTACCCGCCGGCCGATATCCGCGACGGACCATGACACGTCACGGTAACTAGCACTTACCGTGGGTGGAGGATGGGGTTGCAGGGAGAGCAGTGCACGCGCAACGGCTATGCCGCCGTTGGCGTACCCGCAAATTTACTTGCCAAACAATCCGGTCACGCGCTGCCATGAGCGCAGCATCAGGCCCGCGCGTTCCACATCGGCCTGCGCGACCAGCGGGGTTTCTCCGACCTGTTTGCCGTTCGAGCTAGCAACCACCTTGCCGATCACCGCGCCCTTGGTCACTGGCGCCTCCAGCCCAGGCTTGAGCTGCACTGCGGTCTGCACCTTTTGACCGCGCGGCACGGTCACTGTCCATGGTGATCCCAGAACCGCGGGAACCGTGTCGGCCTTGCCGAAGTTGACCTTGGCAGCTGTCACCGCCGTGTTGGGCTGGATGGGCGTGGCCTGCTCGAAGTTGGCGAAGCCCCATCCGAGCAGCGAGCGCGTCTCGTCTGCACGTGCCTTTGCGCTGCTGGTGTTGAGGATCACCGTGATCAGACGCATCCCGTTGCGCTTGGACGACGTGACAAGACAGTAGCCCGCTTCCTCGGTGTGGCCGGTCTTCAGTCCGTCGACCGTGGGATCGGTGTAGAGCAGCGCGTTGCGGTTCCCCTGCTTGATGTTGTTGTACTTGAACTCACGCTCCGCATAGATCGGATAGAAGTCGGCACTGTCGCGGATGATGGCGCGCGCCAGGATAGCGAGGTCGCGCGCAGACGACTTGTGCTCCGGAGCGGGCAGGCCCGTCGCGTTCACGAAATGCGTGTGCGTCATACCGAGGCGTTGGGCTTCGGCGTTCATGAGCTTGGCGAAGTTCTCCTCGGAGCCGGCCATGTGTTCGGCGATCGCCTTGGACGCGTCGTTGCCCGACTGGACGATGATGCCGCGCAGGATGTCGATCACCGTGGCCTGGCTGTTGAGCGGCAGGTACATGCACGACTCGGTGCTCGATCCGCGGCACCATGCGTACTCACTGACCGAAACAAGGTCTTCCTTCTTGAGCTTGCCCGATCGAAGCGCCTGCTCGACCAGGAAGCTGGTCATCATCTTGGTCAGTGACGCCGGCGGCAGCGCTTCATCGGGGTTGTCAGAAGCAAGCACCTCGCCGGAGTCGAAGTCCATCAGCAGCCATGCCTTTGCGGGCAGCGCCGGTGGGCCGCCGGCCGTACTGGCCTGCGCGGCGACTGACGCCGCCGCAGGCTTGGTGGTCGCCTGCTTCTTGGCAGCTGACGGCTTGGCGGCGTGATCCGAGGCCGCGAAGGACGCCGAGTACGGTAGGACGACGCCAGAGGCGATCGCGACAACGATGGAAAGAGCGGAAAGAGCGGAAAGGCGCATTGTTTGCATGAGTCAGGGGCTTAACGAAATTTGTAGTGAATCGGAGCGTTGGTTTCGATCAGCCTGCATTTTCAGGCTTTGGAATCCACGACAGCGGCATTGCCGCTGCTTAAAAAGGTAACGCCGTGGTTCGTTTGACCGTGTCGAGCACGAAGCTCGTCTTGCAGTCCTGAACACTCGGATGCTTGAGCAATGTCTCCATCACGAAGCGCGAGTAGTGCGCCATGTCGCTCACCATAACGCGAAGCAGGTAGTCCATGTCACCCGTCAGCGAGCTGCATTCGACCACTTCGGGCCAGGCTTGCACGGATGCGCGAAATGCATCCATCGGGCTGCGCTTGTGCACCGCGGAGTGCTTTTCCAGTCGGACGTTGATGTAGGCCGTGAGTGCAAGCCCCACTCCCTCGGGATCGAGCAGGGCGACATAGCCCGAGATGACCTTCGATTCCTCCAGGCGCTTCACCCGCCGAAGCGTGGCGGAAGGCGACAGATTGACGACCTGTGCGATCTCGTCATAGGTGGCTCGGCCGCTGGCCTGGAGCACGCGAAGGACGCGCAGGTCGATTTGATCGAGTTCGATTGGTGCAGGCATCAGCGGTATGTTGCAGGATTCCTGCGTCAATGCGCAAGCCCAGCGTGAACTTGCAGGAAAACTGCTTGCCTCATCCTTAGGATCGAATCATCACAAACCACCCACTGATGGAGACGGCATGAGCACCGACCTTTTCGACAACCCCATGGGACTGCAAGGCTTCGAGTTCGTCGAGTTCGCCGCGCCCGAGGCCAACACGCTCGAACCGTTCTTCGAAAAGCTCGGCTTCTCGCTGGTTGCAAAGCACCGCTCGAAGGACGTGGTGCTCTACCGGCAGGGCGATATCAACTTCATCGTGAACCGCGAGCCGAACAGCCCGGCTGCGTACTTCGCCGCCGAGCACGGCCCGTCCGCCTGCGGGCTGGCATTTCGCGTCAAGGACTCGCACAAGGCTTATGCCCGTGCGCTCGAACTCGGCGCGCAGCCCATCGAGATTGCCACGGGTCCGATGGAGCTGCGCTTGCCTGCGATCAAAGGCATTGGTGGCGCACCGCTGTACTTGATCGACCGCTTCGAAGATGGCAAATCGATTTACGACATCGACTTCGAATTCATCGAAGGCGTCGAACGCCATCCCGTCGGGCACGGGCTCAAGGTGATCGATCACCTGACGCACAACGTGTACCGCGGCCGCATGACCTTCTGGGCCAACTTCTACGAGAAGATTTTCAACTTCCGCGAGATCCGCTACTTCGACATCCAGGGCGAGTACACAGGCCTCACCTCGAAGGCGCTGACGGCGCCCGACGGCAAGATCCGCATCCCGCTGAATGAGGAATCGTCCAAAGGCTCGGGCCAGATCGAAGAGTATTTGATGAAGTTCAACGGCGAAGGCATTCAGCACATCGCGCTGCTGAGCGACAACCTCGTCGACACGATCGACCAGCTCGGCCTTGCCGGCGTGCCGCTGATGACCGCGCCGAACGACGTCTACTACGAGATGCTGGAGACGCGCTTACCCGGCCACGGCGAGCCGATCTCGGAGCTGCAGGCGCGCGGCATCCTGCTGGACGGCACGACCGAGGGCGGGACCCCGCGCCTGCTGTTGCAGATCTTCTCGCAGACGGCCTTCGGTGGCCCGGTGTTCTTCGAGTTCATCCAGCGCAAGGGTGACTACAGCGACGGTTTCGGTGAAGGCAATTTCAAGGCGTTGTTCCAGTCGATCGAGCGGGATCAGGTGCGACGCGGCGTGCTGCAAACGGCCTGAAGGTGGCGCCCTTGCTTTGCCTCGATACCGCCGCAGTTCAGAGCGCCAAACACGGTCTGGCGGCCGGCGATGCGGGCCAGCCCCAGCGCGCCGATTGGACGATCGACCAGGGCTGGGACGCCTATACCGCTGCCGAGCATGGCGTCTGGAAGACCCTGTTCGAACGCCAGTCGAAACTGCTGCCGGGCCGGGCGTGCGACGAATTCGTCGAAGGCATGCGCAATCTGCCCATTGGGGCGGATGAGATTCCGGATTTCCGGCGCCTCAGCGACGTGCTGATGAAGAAGACAGGCTGGCAGGTGGTCGCGGTGCCGGGCCTGGTGCCTGACGAGGTGTTCTTCGAACATCTGGCGCATCGACGATTTCCGGCGGGTCATTTCATCCGCAAGCCGCACGAACTGGATTACCTGGAAGAGCCCGACGTGTTCCACGACGTGTTCGGCCACGTGCCCATGCTAATGAACCCGGCCATAGCGGACTACATCCAGGCTTATGGCGAAGGCGGATTGCGCGCGCAAAAGCTCGGCGTGCTCGACAAGCTCGCGCGCGTCTACTGGTACACGGTGGAGTTCGGTCTGCTGAAGCAACCGGACGGGCTGCGCATCTATGGCGCCGGCATCGCGTCGTCATTCACGGAGACGGCTTTTTCGCTCGACGACGCATCGCCCAATCGCATTGGTTTCAATCTGGAAAGGGTGATGCGAACCAACTACCGCATCGACGATTTTCAGGAAAGCTACTTCGTCATCGACAACCTGGAGCAGTTGCTGAAGCTCGCGAAGATCGACTTCGCGCCGCTGTATCAACGCATCGCAGGCCAGCCCGACTTCGATCCGGGCAAAGTGCTGGCGAGCGACACCGTGCTCGCACGCGGAACGGGTCGCTACCATGACGACAAGCGTAAAAAGGTCGCTGGCTGAGTCGGGGCGACACGGGCTTTTTGTCTGTTTGTAGCCCACACCACGACATCGCGGTCGGGCTGGTTTCTCCAAAGCGCAGTCGCCATCACTGGATGACCACCGGTCGTGACGTCCGGCCCGCCAGATAAGTGCGATGGTCGGCAGAGGGTCCGTAGCTGAAGTTAACCTGCAGCCAACAGAAGCGTCGAAGGCTGGTGGAGCCCTTCATAATCAATATCTGCCTCCCCCCGCTTGTTCGAGACGCCTAGCTTTCATCATGGATAAATTCTTGCTGCAACAGCAGGTGCTGGAACGGCTCGCCGAAGACCTGCTGCAAGCCGAACAGGCCGTGCGAGCGGCCCATGAAACGGCGACCCACGAAGAAAACATCGCCGAAAACAAATACGACACATTGGGACTCGAAGCCGCCTACCTGGCCACCGGCCTAGCTCGGCGCGCCGAAGCCATCCGCCAGGCGATGGCCAATTGGCGCCAATTCCGCCCGCGTCCCTACGACGCCAGCAAAGGCATACAGCTCGGCGCGCTGGTCTGCCTGGTCGATTCCGAGGACAAGCAGCAACAGCTCTTTCTCGGCCCGGATGGGGGCAGCATGAAGTTGGTCAGCGGCGCTCAGCGCGTTCAGGTCCTCAGCAGCGAAGCCCCTTTGGGCAGGGCCATGCTGGGCAAATGCGAGGGTGATGAGGTGTCGATACAGGTCGCTCCAATCCGACAACAGTTTGAGGTGCTGCGGGTTCATTAAGCCGCAAGAGCCGCAGGCAAGTTCACGCCGAATTGGCCGAGGTCAGCAGACGTGCAGGCGTCGTGAACGTACCGGCTGGCTGGCGAGGTCAGCAGTACTTTGAGACTGGCCAATGGGTCCGAGATGCCACTGGCGCATGAATGACCGCTGCGTGGCCCAGACCGTGAACTCAGGGACGTCACCGGCAGCAACCGCCGGAAATCCGTCTGCAGACCTGTCGCATTTAAGGACTGCTTCGCGCCCGTAGCGGACCTAGCTTCGGAGAAGTTGCCCGCCCTTAAGTGGTCATCTGCAGATACAAGTGTCGAGATGTCGGGGCGCCGACCCGCGGTCGTTTGCCGCGCGAATCTTTATTGCACAAAGGGCTGCAGCCGCTCGCCAGACCTCTGGCGCTCACCCCTCTCCCGCCGGCAATACTTTACGGCTGAAATCAATATTAAACCCATCCGGCACCGGCTTGAAGGGCTTGGCCGGGGAGCGGTGGCTGCTCTGGAAGGCGCGCAGCGCTTGCACGTCGATCTCGCCGATCACGCAGTAGTCGGTGATGCCACCCTTCACGCGCAGCAGGTCGCGCTGCCAGCTCTCTTTGAACGGCGCGCGGATGCGGCTGTCGCCGTACTGGCGGTCGTTGCACTGGACGATGTAGGCGTGCATGTCCAGCGCGGCGGATTCCACCAGGGCGTTGAAGGTCTCGGTGTCCTGATTCCACTCTGGCACGAACAGCGCATCCACCTTGCCGCGCAAAGCGGCGCGGTAGCTGATGTTGGTCAGCTCGCTGCAGACCAGCAGGGCGAAGCGCAGGTCGCCGTGTTGCAGGATGGGCGGTGTCTTCCAAACCCTGTCCGGCTTCAGTTCCAGCCCAGCCAGGCGCTCTAGCTCCTGCTCTTCGTGAAAGGCCGGACGCTGTTTGTCCTGCCGGTAGATCATCAGCGAGGGGAAGCCCAGGCCGTCGTGCGACAGCGCGGCCCACACTTGGTGGCGTACCCGTCTTTTGCTGGCGTGCAGGTATTCGATGCCGGTGATCAGGGAAATGCCGCGTCCCTGCAGCTTTCGGGCGATGCGGATAAACCAGTGCGCAGGCAAGGCCAGCTCAGGCAGCACGAGGTAGCGGCTGTTCTGCGGCTGGGCGATGACGCCATCGAGCAAATGGCAAAGGCGGGCGTAGCGATCCACATCTGGGTCAGGCATGCGCATGACCGAGGCTGTCCAACTCGCCATCTGGGTTTTCCAGCTGGAGACCGCAATGCCGTAGGAGCGCTTGGGCTGGCCATTGGGGATCTGCAACACGTCGTGTTTGTCGAAGACGGGCGCAGCGTCGCCGAGCTTGAAACCCCGCACCGCGAGCACGACGGCCTGCATGGGTTCGTGCTGAGCCGCGTCGTAGGCCGCCTTGTTGAGGATGAACAATTCCGCCAGGTTATACGGTCTAGTGGCGAACAGCAGGCCATGCGGCAAGCCTTTGAAGCGGATCCACTGAGCCAGGTGTCGCGTGCCATCAAGCACCGTGTCCGGCAGCAGTTCCGCCGCATGGGCACAGGCAGCCACGGTCTTCCTGGCCGGGATACCGCGCTGGGCAACCATCTCCTGGGGCAGCCCGATGAAGCGGAACGGCATGTGCGCCAGATCGAAGGAGAACAGGCGTGCCTGCTGGGCCTGAAAGCCCTTGGGCGACAGATACCAGTCCAGCAGCGCGGCGACATCAAGCGCGGGCAGGTACCCGTCCATGTGCGCCTGCCAAGCAGCCTTACCGTCTTTCGACAAACGTGGCGGGAAGGCGGCGCTGACGCTCTCGCGCACGGTGGCGTAGATCTGCTTCTGCCAGCGCGTCATCAGCTTTGTCGTAGGCGGCACGCTGTCGCTCGGGCAGGCCTTAATGCCCAGCTCGCAGTGCTCGGTCAACTGAGTGCAAAGTCGTTCCAGCGCCCGCATGATCTTGCGCAGGGCCTCGAAGTCTTCACACGCTGTGGCCAGCCTGACTACGCGGGGCAGATACACCGCCAGGTCAAAGAACTGCGGCAGCACCAGCACATGCTGCACAAAGGCGCGGAAGAAGGCTCGGCGGTGCGCCCGCCAGGCGTCTGGCAGCAGGTCGCGCTCGTAGGCTTCGAAGTCGCGCAGCTTGATCGCAAAGCCGGCGCGGCGCATGGTCAGGGCATCGGCCTTGCGCAGGTTGTCGGCCGCCTCGCCATCGCGTTGCGTGGCAGCCAGCAGGTCGGTGCCCACATGGCTGGCCGAGCGCGGCAGGCGCGGCATGGCGCGCCACTCGCTCGCGCGTTCGTGAATCTGGTGGGCAATGGCATCCACCAGGGTCTTGCCAGGCTCGCCCGCCAGTATGAACACCTTGTTCTTGGCGTTGGCGAAGCGGATCTGGCTGTCGCTCAGGTAGGCGGGCTGAAAGCCGACCTGCTTGCGCTCCTGATCCGCCCAAGCGAGCTTGCCGCCGGCCCGCGCGAACACCCAGTCCCACAGTTCGGCGGTGGAGCGGAAGCTGGCACCGTTCTCCATCACCAGCAGGATGTCGTCCACGTAGCGGCCGTAGTACAGCGGCGCCAGTTGCTGTTCAACGATGCGGTCCAGTTCGACGAGCGCCACGTTGGCCACCACGGCCGAGGCCGGCAGGCCGACGGGCAGGCCCCTCTTAAGCGGCGTGGCCGTAGCCCAGGCGCGCAATGCCTGGATGAACAGACGGTGGAGCTTGGCCTGGGAGGGCGACAGCTCCAGGCCCATCACATCGACCACAAAGCCCGGGGCCAGCATGAAGCCGGGATTCAGCTCGTGGTAGAAAGAGCTTACATCCGCTGTGAGCGCCACGATTTTCTTGTCGGCCTCCAGCGCGGTACGCATGGCCGTTATGCCCTTGTCTCGCCAGTCGCGGAAGGGTTTCAGGTAAGGCTCAAAGGAGCCGAGCGAGAGCGGGTTCATGCCTTTGTCATCCTGCTTGCGGCGCAGGCGGTTGCCGTAAGCGCAGGCCGTCAGCCCGGCGTCGAACAGGTGGCCGACCTCCAGCATCCACAAGGTGGACAGCACATGGAAGTCCAAGCTGCACTTGGCCATCACCCGGAATTCCGCTTTGGGCTTTTGCGGCTTTGGACCGTCGGCCAGCAGGCTGCATGCGTGCGCCCATTCATCGGCCGGCGAGGAAAAGATCAAGCCGTTGCCATGCTGTTTGCGGAACTGCTCCCAGCTATGAATTCCCTCGGACTTATCGGGCAGCATGTCCACCGACTTCGCTGCAAGCGTCCAGTCGCCGAGGAAGTCAGCTTGCGTGACCCACAACTCGTCTTCGCCCTCGATCTTGGCCAGCAGTGCGGTCAGGTTGGCTTGCAGCTCGTCCTCGTAGTCTGCAATCGCGTCCAGCGAGGCGTGGGACGAGTAATACAGATCGACTTTGGCCTTTCGATACGCCAAGCTGAGATCATGAAGGCTAGTCACAGGAGGTCTTTCGCGAGAGTCGATGGCAACGGGGCTTCGTAACGCGCTTGCCACTGGCTTTCGGGGATCTGTGCTACGAAGCGTTCTACAGTTTACGCAGCGACTTGACGTGGATTGTTCCTCATCAGTCAGTCGGTTCCGACGCCCGGCCTTGAACCCCTCAAGCCGCAAGTCTCACACAGGCTTAGAGCCTCGCCTTCGCCGAATCACTGAGCAGTTGCAAAGCCGCCGGTCACGGATGTCTGCTCCTGGCCGCATTCTGCTACAGCGGCGTCTGACCGCTTCTGGCCAGATTGCGGACACAGGCCGAGCAACAGTGTAGGTCCGCTTCGCGGCGCAAAGCGGACATCGAAGGCAGCGTCGAACGGGATCACGGCGACCAGCAGTCGACAACGCGGCAGACGAGTTGATGGCACCGATCGACAGAACCGAACCTGAGCGGCCATCCGAGCCGCCTCATCGACTCAACCCAACAACCGCCCCAGCACCGAAGGCAACGACGCGGCGTCACCCAACAGCGCGCTCTTCCCTACCTCGAAGATCCGCCGGCTCGCCGCCGCCCCTTCCGCATCGAGCAACAAACCGAGCGTGCCAATACCCACCAGCCGCGCCGATTGCACCGCATGTCGCGCATCCTCGATCAGGTAATGCGGATCGTGGATGTCGACATCGTGCGGCTCGCCATCGCTCATCACGACGACCAGTCGACGGGAGGCGGGTTGTGCTGTCAGTGCACGCGTCGCGTGGCGCAACGCGGCGCCGAGCCGTGTCGACAGGCCGCTTTGCAAGCTGGCCAGTCGCGCGGCAGTGCCGTCGCTCCACGCCTCATCGAAGTCCTTCACGCGCCAATGATTGACGCCCTCTCGGCCATCGGAATCGAAGCCCTGAATCGCGAGTGAGCCACCGGTTGTGGCCAACGCGCCGGCGAGCAGTCGGGCCACACGCTGCTGCGTCGTCAACTGAGTGCCGCCCGCCGCATCGCTGCCGTGCGGCCGCGCGCTGGAGGCCGAACTGTCGATCAACAACAGCACGGCGACGCTCTCCGCCGCCTGCGTCGATCGGGTGTGCACGCGAAGCTCATCCGCACTGCCGCTGCGCTGTGCCAGCACCGCACTCACGGCTTCGTCGAGTTCGATGTCGTCGCCGTCGCGCTCACGCCGTCGCAGCACGCGGGAGCGCATCGCAGACTTCTGCAGCATCAGGGTCAATGCGCGCTGCACCGGTGCGTCGTGCTCAAGCGTCGCCACCGCAGATGCATGCACGCCGACAGACTCCCCAACCTGCGGATGCCGCTCGTGTACCACGCACCAGTCCGTCCGCAACTTGCCGATCCGACGATCCCATTCCGGATATCGCCACTGCACGGGCGCAGGAGGCGTTGCATCGGCAGGTCCCTCTTGCAGCCGTGCCGCGGCAGACACCGGTTGCGACTGCTCGGGCTGTTCGCCGGCATGGCGTTGCCAGAGCCAGCGGTTGTCGTCGCGGTAGCTCGGCCCCGGCCGGTACATACGCGCGTTGAAGCCCATTCGCATCTGGCCGATGTCGTTGCCGAGGGCCGATGCCATCGCACGCAGCGCATCGGGTTGCGACTGCGCCAACACCTCGCCACCATCGTCGAGATAGAAGCGCGCCCTGCCCTTGCGCACCCACGGATGCGGATCGTCGTAGCCGGGATCGACGAGGCCGCGTGCGAGCCGAAGCATCAGCGTTTCGAAGTCGTCGCCGTCTTTCGGCGTTGCGGTGTGCAGCGGCGCCCAGAGTCTCCGCAAGCCGGGTAACTCACGGCATGCCAGCGCTTCGGCCCGCGCGTCTTCAAGCAGGCCGAGCAAGGCCTGCGTGATAGGCGCCGTGCCTTCGCGCACGAACACGCGGCGAGAAAAAACGATGTGTGCTGCAGCGTGCGCGGCAGCTGCGCTGTACCAGCGACGGGCATCGGCCGTGCTCGCGCCGGCGGGTGGCGATGGCAGGTGCAATCCACTCTCTGCAAGAAACGGCGTCTGCCCGCCTTCGATTCCTGCGGGAAGATGCAGCAACGGTGGCGTCACGTTCCAGAGCAGCCGCAGCCAGGCGCCGATGGGAAGCCGCAGCGCATCGAGCTGACCGCTTTGCTCGGTACTTTCGCTATCCGTGATCGGGCGAGCCGTCGCTACAGACGAGTCCATGCCCGCTTGAAGGTCCGCTCGCAAGTCCAGGTCAACCACCGCGTTCATCGCAGCAGGCGTTCAGAACGAAGCGTCGACCGCCGCCACCAGCGCATCGCGCAACGCAACGTCGTCGGTGAGCGGCGCCACCAGCGCCATACGACAGGCCGCAGCCGGACTCGCACCCGCGCGCACGAGCGCAGCGGCGCGCACCAGCATGCGCGTGGATGCGCCCTCGTCGAGACCATGCCCGGCCAACCTGCGCGAGCGACGTCCGAGTGCGACCAGTGCAGACGCCAGTTCGATCTCGACGCCGCTCTCGCGCATCACGATTTCAGCTTCGTTTTCTGCATCGGGATAGTCGAACTCCAACCCGCAGAAACGTTGCCGCGTCGACGCTTTCATCAAGCCGCTGCCGCCACCCGGGTTGTATGAAACCACTAGCGCGAAGTCGGGATGCGCATGCACGAGTTCGTTGCGCCGTTCCAGCGGGAGCATGCGGCGCGTGTCGGTGAGCGGATGGATGACCACGGCCGTGTCGGCACGCGCTTCGACGATCTCGTCGAGGTAGCACAGCGCGCCGTGACGCGCCGCCAAAGTGAGCGGACCGTCTTGCCAGCGCGTCTCGCCACCATCGAGCAGCCAGCGGCCGACGAGGTCGCCCGCACTGGTGTCGGCATTGCACGCCACAGTGACTAGCGGCCGGCCGAGCCGCCACGCCATGTACTCGATGAAGCGTGTCTTGCCGCAGCCGGTCGGCCCCTTGATCAGCACCGGCAGCCGGCCCGCGTAGGCCGCCTCGAACATCTCGCACTCGTCGCCGATGGCGCGGTAGTAAGGCTCGGTATCGATACGCCAGGGCGCGAGCACATCAGAACCCGACGGCACCATCGACATCACCGGTGCACGCTGACCGTGTCTTCGTTGGGGATGCCCTCGATCGGCGCTTCCGATGTCCCGACGGTGGTCCGCGTGAACGACTCGACCATCTCGCGCGTGCCCTGCGGATCGGCGATCCATTTGCCGTAGAACTCGAACGGGCAGTCGGCCACGCCCTTGTCGCCTTCGCGCGAGTTGATCAGGCCGGTGTAGCCGCGGTGCACCAGCTTGAAGAGATGGTTCTCCGACTGGCCGTGCTTGCGGAAGTCGCGAATCAGGCTCTTGCTGAGCGCGGCATACTGAATGCCCATTTCTTCGGTGCCGCATTCGCCGAGGGTGCGGCCGTCGAAGCCGATGAGCGCCGAATGGCCGAAATACGAGTACACGCCGTCGAAGCCGGCCGCATTGGCGACCGCAACGTAGGTGTTGTTGGCAAAGGCCATTGCCTTGGACATCAGGATCTGCTGCTCCTTGGCCGGGTACATGTAGCCCTGGCAACGGATGATGAGTTCGGCGCCCTTCATCGCGCAGTCGCGCCAGATCTCCGGGTAGTTGCCGTCGTCGCAAATGATGAGGCTGATCTTCATGCCCTTGGGCCCGTCGCTCACGTAGGTGCAGTTGCCGGGGTACCAGCCTTCGATGGGCACCCACGGCATGATCTTGCGGTACTTCTGGACGATCTCGCCCTGGTCGTTCATCAGGATGAGCGTGTTGTAGGGCGCCTTGTTGGGGTGCTCTTCATGGCGCTCGCCGGTGAGCGAGAACACGCCCCATACCTTGGCCTTGCGGCAGGCTTCGGCAAAGATTTCTGTCTCGACGCCAGGAATGCTGGCGGCGTTCTCGTACATCTCGCCGGCGTCGTACATGATGCCGTGGGTGCTGTACTCGGGGAAGATGACCAGGTCCATGCCGGGCAGGCCGGACTTCATGCCGATGACCATCTTGGCGATGGCCTTGCAGTTGTCGAGCACCTCGGCCTTGGTGTGCAGCCGCGGCATCTTGTAGTTGACGACCGCCACGCCGACGGTGTCTTTGCTGCTCGATATGTCTCCGTGAATCATGGTTCAACCTTGTCTGGGGCTTGTTAGACGAAAGTCATTCTGCAAAGCGGTCGCGTGGCGGCGAATACGTTGATTGACGTAGCCCCTTGCGGCTCGACGTGACGGCGCCGGTACGACCCCGGCGCGGTGTACCGTCTGTGTATTCCGGAATCGGACTACGTCAGCGGACAAACTCTGATGTGCACCGGCGGACTCACAGGAATCTAAGAACATGCTGCCTCAATTGCACCGCCACGAATGGATGAGTGAAGAGATCGACGCGTTCCGCGAACAGGCGCGACGCTATATCGCCGGTGAGATGACGCCACAGCTCGACGGCTGGCGCCGTCAGGGCTTTATCCCGCGCGAGGTGTGGAAGCCGTTCGGTGCCATGGGCCTGTTGCTGCCCGAAATCGACGAATGCTGGGGTGGCGCCGGTGCCAATCTCGCCTATCAGCTGGTGGTGCAAGACGAGCTCGCCAAGGCCGAGATCCCCGGCAACACAGCGGTTCACTCCATCGCCTCGCACTACATCCTGGCCTACGGCACCGAAGAACAAAAGCAGCGCTGGCTGCCCAAGCTCGCGAGCGGAGACATGCTGGCCGCCATCGCCATGACCGAGCCGAGTTGCGGCTCCGATCTGAAGGCACTGCGCACCAAAGCTCGGCGCGACGGCGACCACTACGTCATCGACGGCGCCAAGACCTTCATCACCAATGGCTTCACCTGCAACCTGCTGGTGCTGGCCGTGCGCACCGGTGAGGCGGGGAGCCGTGGCGTGTCGCTGGTCGTGCTCGAAACCGAAGACCTGCCGGGCTTTCGTGTGGGGCGCCGGCTGGAAAAAATCGGCCAGCATGCCTCCGACACCGCCGAGCTGTTTTTCGACGGCGTACGCGTGCCGACCGACAACCTGGTGGGCGGCAAGGAGGGCGACGGCTTCATCCAGCTGATGAGCCAGTTGCCCTACGAGCGCATGTTGCTCGCCGTCTCCGCCGCTGCGGTGATCGAGCGCGCGCTCGAAGTGACGGTCGACTACACCAAGGAGCGCAAGGCCTTCGGCCAGAGCGTCTTCGACTTCCAGAACACCCGCTTCAAGCTCGCCGAAGTCGCGACGATGGCGCACGTGGTGCGCACCTTCGTCAACGACTGCACGCAGCGCCTGCTCGATGGCACGCTCGACAACGAGGCCGCCTACATGGCCAAGTGGTGGTGCTCCGAGCAGCAGTGCAAGGCGACGGACGAGTGCCTGCAGCTGTTCGGCGGCTACGGCTACATGGCCGAGTACCCGATCGCGCGGATGTACGCGGATGCGCGTGTGCAGCGCATCTACGGCGGCACGACCGAGGTCATGAAAGATCTGATCGCGCGCAAGCTTTAGCCGAACTCAGCTGGCGAGCAAGCCCTTCAACGCATCGTCCAGCACCTTGATGTCCGCCGGGCTGGTGCCCGGACCGCCGGCGAAGTGGCCCCAATGCGTCTCGACCACTTGCAGCGTCGCGTTGGGCATGTGCGCGACTTCGAACTCGTTGTCCGCGGGCGGAAAGTACAGGTCGGTCGACGCCGGCATGACGATCGCCTTGGCCTTGATCGCGCCGAGTGCCTTGACGAAGTCGCCGTTGAACAGCTCGTTGTTGCTGATGTCGCCGTTCTGCCAGGTCGACAGCATCGTGAGCAGGTTGTTCGCGTCTCGATTCAGGAAGAGTCCTTCCCAGAACCCGACCATGAAGTCTTCGAGCGAGGCGTAGCCCATCACCTCCATGTCGAGCTTGTGGCGATAGAACGCCTGCGAGAAGCCCCAGCCTGCATAGACGCGGCCAAAGGCGCGCAGGCCCTTGGTCGGTGGCGAGGTGTACCAGCCGTCTTCGAAGGCGACGTCGGCCAGCAGCGCGGCCTTGGCACCCTCGAGAAACACGTGGTTGTGGCGCGAACACTTGGCCGAGCCCATGAACGGCAGGATGCGTTCGACCATGTCCGGGTACATCGCTCCCCAGTGGTACGTTTGCAGCGCGCCCATAGACCAGCCCGTGACCAGCGCCACCTTTTCGATGCCGAAGAGTTCGGTCACCAGCTTGTGCTGGCACTTGACGTTGTCGTATGCCGTGATGTCCGGAAAGCGCGACGCGTTGTACGGTGCCGGATAGTTGCTGGCCGAGGTCGAGAGGCCATTGCCCAGCATGTTGGGAACGATGATGAAGTACTTGGCCGGGTCGAGTGCCATGCCTGCACCGATGAGCCATTCGTTCTCGTAATGCTGGCCTGAATACCAGGTAGGGTAGACGATGACATTGTCCTTGGCCGCGTTGAGCGTGCCAAAGGTCTTGTACGCCAGCTTGACGTCGCGCAGCGTCTTCTTGCACTGCAGAACGACATCGCCGAGGTCGAACATCTTGTAGTCGGTCATGGTGGTTCCTTGGTCGGGGGTGAAAATTAGGGAGAGTTCGGTTCAGGCCATCGCGGCCAGGCCGTGCGCCTCGGTCGCAGCCCAGCTGCAGCACACGCGCTGGCCCACCGACACGGGGTCGCCGAAGAAGGTGTTCTCTTCGACGTAGACCACGCAGCCGGGCGCGGTCGGGTCGTCGGTGACCAGGCTCACCTTCATGTAGATGCCCTGATATTCCAGCTCGCGCACGCGGCCGCGCAAGGTGTTGACGGCCAGCACCATCGCATCGTCTTCGCCGGTGACGCGCATGCGGTCGCGGCGCACCGCAAAGGAGACGTCGGTGCCGATCGCGACCGAGGTCGAACCCAAGGTCGAGCCGGCAAAATCCTCGCGCGGCAGCCGGTAGCAAGCGCCCTGCGCACCGCGCAAGGTGACGAGGCCGGCATCGAGCTCGACCACCTCGCCGTGCATCACGTTCTGGCCGCCGATGAAGGCTGCGACGTACTCGGTGCGCGGCTGCGCATAGATCTCACGCGGCGGCGCCGACTGCGCGATACGGCCCTTGTCCATCACGACCACCTGGTCGGCCACCGCGATGGCTTCGAGCTGTGTGTGCGTCACATGCACGAAGGTAATGCCCAGCTCGCGCTGCATGCCGCGCAGCTCGCCCCGCATCTGCAGGCGCAGGAATTCGTCGAGGGCCGACAACGGCTCATCCAGCAGCAGCACGGTCGGCCGCATGATGATGGCGCGGGCCAATGCCACCCGCTGTTGCTGGCCGCCGGACAGCTGGCCCGGCAAGCGGTCGGCCAATGCGGTCAGTTGCACTTGCTCGATGACGCGATCGGCCTCGTACATCCGCGCCTTCTTTGCAACGCCACGCACGCGCATCGCGAAGGCCACGTTGTCGCGCACGGAGAGATGCGGGAACAGCGCGTAGTTCTGGAACATCATCGCCGTGCCCCGCTCGCGCGGCGACTTGTCGATGACGTTCTTGCCGTCGATCAAGATGGCGCCTTCGCTCGGCGTCTCATGCCCGGCGATCATCCGCAGCATCGTCGTCTTGCCACAACCGCTCGGACCCAGCAGGCAGCAGTAGGTGCCAGCCTCGATGCGCAGGTCGATGTTGTCGACGGCGGTGGTGCCGTCGGCGTAGCGCTTGGTCAGTGCGGCCAGAACGACGCCGCCGTGTGCTGGATCAAGGGCTCCGGTCGGCACCACTGCGCCGACGGAAATCGGTGGTGAGGTGACGGCGGAAATTGAGGTTGCGTTGTCCATGTACATGGTGCCGTGCAGTCGATAGAAGATGGATGCGAAGTCGGTGTGTGCGATCTCGGCGCCTCAGTGCGCCGAAGGTGCCAGCCGCCGCCGCTGAATCACCACCACGGCAAGGATTGCCAGGCCGATGAAGAGAAACGAGATCGCCGTCGTCACCGTGCCCAGCGCATAGATCGTGGGCGACGTCACGTTCTGCGTCATGCTCCAGATCTCGATCGGCATGGTGTTGCGCGAGCCGGTGGTCTGCAGCGTGCGGGCGAATTCGTCGTACGACAGCGTGAAGCCGAACAGCGCGATCGCGATGATCCCGGGCGCCAATATGGGCAGCACGATGAGGCGCAGCGTCTGTGCCGGTGTCGCGCCCATGTCGCGCGCCGCTTCCTCATACGCCGGGTTGAAGCGGCCGAACACCGCGAAGGTGATGAGCACACCGAACGGCAAGGTCCACGACAGCTGCGCGCCGAGTGCCGACGTCGTCCAGTCGGTCTGCCAGCCGAAGATGCTGAACATCAATCCGATGCCGATGCCAAGGATGTAGCCCGGCGCCGTCAGCGCGATGATCACGCCATAGAAAATGGCGGTGCTGCCGCGCACGTTGCGGCGGAAGCCGAGACCGGCCGCGACAGAGAAGACCACCGTGACGACCATCACCACCAGCGCCAGCGGAATCGAGCGCTGCACCGCGCCGGCGATGTCGCCGCTGCGGCCTTCCCACAGTTGATGGAACCAATGCACCGAGAGGCCGCGCATCGGGAAAGACAAGGCACCCTGCTCGCCCTGGAACGACAGCAGGTACATGCACAGCATCGGGCCGTAAAGGAACAGCACGTAGGCCGCGAAGAACAGCGCAAGTGCGTAGAAGGTCCATGGGCGCACAGGCGCATCACCCACCGAACGCTTGATCGCAGGGGCCGACATCGTCATGGTCATTGCCGCAGGTGTCGCCATGCCCTTACCTCTTCTGCACGAGTTCTTGCCGCACGTCGACGAAACGCGTGAGCACTGCGATCAACGCCGTCAGGATCAGCAGCAAGATCACGGCCGACGCCGCAGCCGGCGGGAACAGCAAGGTCGACACGTTGTCGTACATGGCCGACACCACCGACGCCGAGCCACCGCCGCTCATCACCTTGACCACATAGAAGTCGCCCATCACCAGCGTGATGACGAAGATCGAGCCCATCACGATGCCGGACTTGGTGAGCGGCATCACCACCAGCAGCATCGTCTTCAGGCGGCTCGCGCCAGCGTCCCGCGCCGCCTCGAAAAGGTTGCGGTCGATGCGACTCATCGAGTTGAAAATCGGCACGATCATGAAGATGGTGAACAGGTGTACATACGCCACCACCACCGAGAAATCGGAGAACAGCAGGATGCGCAACGGCACCCGGATGAGGCCGAGTTTCATCAGCACGGTGTTGATGGCGCCCTGCTCCGCCAGCACCGGCATCCACGAGATCATGCGGATCACGTTCGATGTCCAGAAGGGCACCGTGCACAGCAAGAAGAGGCCGATGGCGACGGTGCGATTACGCACGTGGAACACCAGGAAGTACGCGACGAAGAAACCGATGACCGCCGACGCCGCCCAGGTCATGAGCGCGTACTTGATCATCTTCAGGTAGAGCGACACCGTCAGGCCGGACGTCAGGATTGCCTGATAGTTCTCGAAGGTAAAGGCCGGAATGGTGTCGAAGCCGTCGGTCTTGAAGAAGCTGACGATCACCACGAACACCAGCGGCGCCGCGACGAAGAGCAGCAGCACCAACACCAGCGGCGTCAGTTGAAGATAGGACTTGGTTCGTTCGCGCATGCGTCGCTTCCGCTCCCTTCAGACGATCAAGCAGCCTTGAACTCGTTCCACCTTTGCACCATGTACTGGTTCTCGTCCATCACCGTGTTCCAGCAAGCGATGTTCGAGAAGCGCTGTGCCAGCGAGCCGCCGTCGCGCACCGTGTTGACCGCGCCGATCGGCTGGCCGTGGTCGCTCTTGATGACTTCGGCCGCGGGCTTGCCCACGTACCAGTAATCGAACTCCGCCGCCGTCATCTGCGACTTGGCAGTGCGCGGCACTGGGCTGTAGTAGCCGTGACGTGCCACGTACGCGCCTTGCCATCCCGAGTAGTACCAGTTGAGGTACTCATAGGCAGCTTCGAGCTTCTTGCCGCTCAGGTGCTTCATCAGGCTCATGCCGTTGCACCAGCCGCGATACCCTTCCTTGCCGTTTGGCTTGATCGCCATTGGCGCGTAGACGCAGGGGATGCCTTTCTCCAGCACGGCAGTGACGGCTGGCGACCACATCGACTGAATGAATACTTCACCGCTAGCCATCAGCTCGACCGACTGCTCGAAGGTGCTCCACGAAGCGCGGAAGTGACCCTTCTTCTTCAGGTCGACCAGCGCATTGATCGTGATGTCTATCTCCTTCTTGGTCATGTTCCCCTTGTTGCCATAGACCAGGTCACCGCGCGACTCCAATGCTTGCGCAGCGTCCATGATCCCGATGTTGGGAATGTCCAGAATGGCGGCGCGGCCGGCGAACTTGGGGTCGATCAGGTCTTTCCATTCGGTGACTTCGCGGCCGACCTTGTCGGGGCGATAACCGAGCGAATCTGCGTTGAACACCTGCGGCAGGAAGGTCAGATATTGCTGCTGGCCTTCGACGATTTTCTTGGCCGCGGCGCTCTCGGTGTACATCACCTCGTAGGGCGAGATGCCCTGGCGCGAGATCTTGCGACCTTCATACACGCCGGTCGTGAAGATCGGCAGGATGCCGTCGAACTCCTTGATCTTCTTGGAGTCGATGCCCTGCAGCAGTTGCCGTTGCATCGCGACCTTGACCTGCCAGCCTTCCATGTCGGCGATGTCGACGCTATTGGGCTGCGTGACAAAGCGGGTGATGGAAGCCGACGTATCGAGGTTCTGCATCTCGATCTTGAAACCGAGGTCCTTCGAAGCCTGCTCGCCGATCTCGCGTTGCACCGCATACGACACGCCGATGTGGCGAAGCGTGATGCCCTGGAAGTCGCGCTTCATGATCTGCGGAAATCCGGCGATCGGCATGCCTGCCAACGCGGTACCGACAGCGGCGCCGGCTGCAGCTTTCAACATGCCGCGGCGGCTGGTGCCAGGCGCGATTGCAGTGGCAGTGACCGCAGTGGCGGGCTTGTTGATCTCGTCGGTCATGGTGTCACTCCAAAGGGGTTTGCGATGAAGACGAGTGTCGGGACTCGAGCGCGTTACTCAAATACGTGGGATCGCGCATAAGTGCGTTTTGTGTTGATGACGGGGACGATCGCCAGACACGCCCGCGCAAACAGCTATTTGCACATACCGAACAACTCAAACAAAAGCGCGACTAAATAACGTCCCGTCCATCACCACAGAAGCCGCAGCAGTCCGAGTCTCGACATTGAGCTTCTCGAACACGTGCTGCAGATGCTTGTCCACCGTGCGCGGACTCATGCCAAGGATCTCGCCGACATCGCGATTGATCTTTCCGCACGCTACCCAGTAGAGAACTTCTGCTTCGCGACTGGTGAGTCCGCAAACACCGGTCAATGCTTCCGGCTCGGGCACGCTGGCGCGCTTGCGGACCAGCAACGTGATGCCGCTGCCGTCACTGGCCAGGCGCGACAGGCTCAGGCGACGGCCATCGACCACGACCGACAGCGGATCCGGCCCGCGCGCGTCGAGCCACGCCATTGCCACGGGAGGCAAACGGCCATCGGTAGACAGATAACCGCGCAACCACTCGCGTGAGGCGGGTGATTGCCAGCGCACGCACCCGGCTGAATCGACCGACAACATCGCATGGCCCGCGGCATCGACAGCGTCGCGTGCGCTGGCCATCTGCCGCGCATTGCGCACGTGCGCGACGATACGCACCAGCACCTCGGGCGGGTTGAGCGGCTTGGTGAGGTAGTCGACGCCGCCGGCCTGGAAGCCTGCGAGGATGTGGCCGGTTTCGGTCAGGCCGGTCATGAAGACGACGGGGATGTGGGCCGTCAGCGGATCGGTCTTCAGGCGCCGGCAGGTCTCGAAACCGTCGATGCCCGGCATCATCGCGTCGAGCAATATCAGGTCTGGCATCAGCAACGCCACCCGGTCGAGGGCGCTCTGGCCGTCGGTTGCGACGAGCACTCGGTAACCGGCGGCGTCGAGTGCCTCGTGCAGCATCGCCAGGTTTTCGGGGGCGTCGTCGACGATCAGCACCACGCCGGGATCGCTCGTCATACGCTGCCCTCTTCCAGCACGCGTGCGAATCCTTGCAGGTCGAAGCGCTGCACGCAACCGCGCAGCACCTTGGTAACCGGCGCATATCGCGTGTCGAGCAGGTCAAGCTCTTCCAGCTTTTCGAGGATGCCGCGCACGTAGCCCATGTCGCCGAGCTGGCGCAGCACCAGCAGGCTGGCTTCGGGCAACATCGTTCGACTGCTGCCGGTCTCGACGTAGTCGACACCATCGTCCGGCGTCGCCCATACCAGGTCGAGCTTGGTGCGCACCCGCTCCAGCAAGTCGTCGATGCGAAAGGGCTTGATCAGGAAATCTTCGCGAGCCACGCCCACGTCGTTGCGCAAGTCGCTGTCGAAGGCGTTGGCCGACACGATGAGCACGGGCGCCATCGAGATGCGATTGGCGCGCAGCAGCCGCGCCGTCTCCCAGCCGTCGATCTCGGGCATGTCGATGTCGAGCAGGATCAGGTCGGGCGCGAACTGGCTTGCGACTCGCAGTGCCTCGACACCCGATGCGGCCTGCATCACGGTGAAGCCCAGCGGCTCGAGCACGTCGCTCAGCAGCTGCCGATCGGCCGGCGCATCGTCGACCACCAGCACGCGCTTCGGCTCGCCTGCATAGCCGGTGATATGGCGCGGTGCCGGGGCATCGACTGGCATCTTCGGATGTGCGACCGAAGGCAAAAAGAGGCGCACCGAGAAGCACGAGCCAGTCCCGACGCGGCTGCTTGCTGTCAGCTCGCCCCCCATCAGGCTGGTCAGCAAACTGGAGATCGTCAATCCCAGACCGACGCCACCGGCCGCCGGACTCGCGCTGTTGTCGGCGCGCTCGAAAGGCAGAAAGATACGCTCCATGTCGTCGTCGGCGATGCCGGGACCAGAGTCTTCGACCTCGAAGGTCGCAATCTCCGTCGCATAGCGCACGCGGAAGATCACCTGTCCGCGCCCGGTGTACTTGACCGCATTGGCGAGCAGGTTGATGAGCAGCTGCGCGAGTCGCTTGCGGTCCCCGCGCACCGCTGGTGGCAACGGATAGGTCGGCTGGTACGAAAACGCAATGCCCTTGTTGCGCGCCTCGAGCTGAAAGATGTCCGCGAGCTGCGTCAGGAAGTCGGCGAAATGGATCTCTTGCCGCACCAGCGTGAGCCGGCCGGTTTCGATGCGTGCGATGTCGAGCAAGCCATCGATGAGCGACACCACGTGGTCGCCGCTCTTGCGGATTACCTCCAGCGCGGCGCGGCGATTGGGCGGCAAGCTCAGGTCGCGCTCCAGGATTTGCGCGTAGCCCAGGATGCTGTTGAGCGGCGTGCGCAGCTCGTGGCTGATCGTGGTGATGAAACGGCTCTTGGCCTGGTTGGCCCGTTCGGCGACTTGGCGCGCGGCCTGCAGCGCCGCGTCGGTCACTTCATGCGCGCTGATTTCTTCGCGCAACAGCAGCGCCTGCCGGTTCGACTCGTCCTGCGCGACGCGCCGGCTATCGGACGTCAGCAGCAACCAGCACGAGCCGATGGCCACCACCAGCAAGACCAGCGCGCAGGCGATCTTGATGCGCATCAGGTGCCACAGTGCGGGCGAGCCCGGTGCCAGCTCGCGCAACACCTGCCCCTCCTGCGCCACGATAAAAGACAGAATGGCGCCGAGTACCAACGCGAGGCCGAGCAGGCATGCCAGGTAGTGCATGCGACGGCTGAGTGCGACCTTCAGCAGCTTGGGCGCCCAGCGCGTGAAGGCTTCGGCGAACTGATGTCCAAGGCCAGTGCGCGGCTTGCACACATCCTTGCATCGCGCATCGAGTGAGCAGCAGAGCGAGCAGATGTTGCAGCCGTAGGCCGGGCAATGCGCCATGTCTTCGACCTCGTACGGCTTCTGGCACACCCCGCAAGCCACCGAAGTGCCTTCAGCAAACGGCGCCGGTTGCCGCGCGATGTAGTACTTGCCGCCGGTCATCCACGCGACCAGCGGCGCGCAGCAAAAGGCCACGCAAAAGCCGATGGCCGTGCTGAAGGCCTGCGCCGCCGGCCCGAAAACGCCGACGAAGGCACTGAGCGCCAGCACCGTGCCGAGACCCATCGAGACGAAGCCGACCGGGTTGATGTCGTAGAGATAAGCGCGGCGGAATTCGATGCCGGGCGGGCTCAGCCCCAACGGCTTGTTGATGACCAAATCTGCCACCAGCGCGCCGATCCACGCCACCGCGAAGTTCGCATAGAAGCCGAGCATGCCTTCGAGCACGTCGAAGATGCCGACCTTGATCAACGCCACGCCGATCAGCACGTTGAACACCAGCCACACCAGCCGTCCTGGATGCGCATGCGTCAGCCGTGCAAAGAAGTTCGACCACGCAAGAGACCCGGCGTAGGCGTTGTTGACGTTGATCTTGATCTGCGAGACCGTGACGAACAGACAGGTGAGCGCCAGGATCCATGCCGGGTCTCGAAGCACCTGCGCGAAGCCGACGAGGTACATCTGCGTCGGCTTGACCGCCTCGGATGGCGCCATGCCCTGGCGGATGGCGAGGTAGGCCAGCACTGCACCGCCGAGCATCTTGGCTCCGCCGATCAGGATCCATCCCGGGCCGGCCGCCAGCACCGCAGTCCACCAGCGCCACGCCTGCCCGGCACGTGGCTTGGGCATGAAGCGCAGCGAGTCGACCTGCTGTCCGATCTGCGCGACCATCGACGCGACCACCGTACCCGCCGCGCCCAACAGCAGCCAGTCGAAGTGGCCGTCGTTGATGCCGTACGACGCATGCATCAGCCCCGTCAGATGGTCGGGCCAGCGAATGATCAAAAAGGCGTAGGGCAGCACCAGCAACACCAGCCACAGCGGCTGCGTCCAGGCCTGCAGCCTGCTGATCATGGTGATGCCGTACATCACCAGCGGTATCACCACCACCGAACAGATCAGATAGCCTAGCCACAACGGAATGCCCAGCCCCAGCTCCAGCGCCGACGCCATGATCGACGCTTCCAGCGAGAAGAAGATGAAGGTGAACGATGCGTACACAAGCGAGCTGAAGGTCGAGCCGAGGTAGCCGAAACCCGAGCCGCGCGTCAGCAGGTCGATGTCGACCGAGTACCGCGCCGCGTAGATGCTGATCGGGATGCCCGTCAGAAAAATGAAGATGCCGACGAGCGCGATGGCCCAGAAGGCATTGAAGAAGCCATAGTCCAGCGCGATGGAGGCGCCGATGGCTTCGAGCGCCAAAAAAGAAGTGGCGCCCAGCGCGGTGTTCGCGACCCGGAATTCGCTCCACTTCCTGAAGCTGCGCGGCGTGTAGCGCAGCGCGTAGTCCTCGATGGTTTCGTCGGCGACCCAAGCGTTGTATTCGCGCCGGATCGGCACGATGCGCTGGGTCGGTTCCATCGGGACGACGTCAGTGGCTGATCATCCACGGCCGCCGCCCCGGCGCACTTTTGGCTCCGTTGGGTGCCGTCACCGTCGCACCACGCTTGCCGGCCGTACTGCAGCAGCCGCAACCCGACGGGTGCTTGAGCCGAGCATAGTCACCAGAGCGCTTGGGCTCGTGCGAAGCGCGTTCGTTGACGGCAATGGCACGGCGCGTGCCATCAGACATCAATGAAAGTCGTGGCGCGCCGGACAGCACCCGCGGCGATGCGCCGCCGCAGTCCGGACACGCGGCCGGCAGGTCTCGCTGGCTCACGCTGCGGAGGGCGTCGAACCCCCCGCAACTGCCGCATTCGTAGTCGTAGGTGGGCATGCGCGATCACTCAAATGATGTCGTGCGACAACGGCATGTTGATGCTGCCGTCGATGAACTTCGTCGGCCCGTTGGCGTTCGGGTTGATGTCGAAGTCGAAGATCTCGGTCGGCAGCCAGAGCGTCGCGCAGGAGTTGGGCACGTCGACCACGCCGCTGATGTGGCCCTGCACCGGAGCGGTGCCAAGGATCGAATAGGCCTGCGCCCCGGAATAGCCGAACTTCTTCAAATACTCGATGGCATTCAGGCAGGCCTGGCGATACGCGACGTTGACGTCGAGGTAGTACTGCTTGCCGGACTCGTCGACAGAGATGCCCTCGAAGATCAGGTAGTCCTTGTAGTTGGGCGTCATCACGCTCGGCTTGAAGATCGGGTTCTTGATGCCGTACTTGGCCATGCCGCCCTTGATGAGCGTGACCTTCATGTGCACCCAGCCGGCCATCTCGATGGCACCGCAGAAGGTGATTTCGCCGTCGCCCTGGCTGAAGTGCAGGTCGCCGACCGACAGGCCTGCGCCGTCGACATACACCGGAAAGAACACCTTGGAGCCGCGCGAAAGATCCTTGATATCGCAGTTGCCGCCGTGCTCGCGTGGCGGCACGGTGCGTGCGCCTTCTGCCGCCGCCTTGGCCTTGGCTTCACCGGTCAGGCGGCCCATGTGTGCGGTGCCGGCCGAAGGCGGGTTGGCCAGGCCGCCGGTCGGATTGGTGTCGATGAGTTGCTGCTCGCGTGTGTTCCACATGTCGAGCATCGACTTGTCCGGCAGACAACCGATCAGGCCGGGGTGGATCAGGCCGGCGAAGTTGACGCCCGGGATGTGGCGCGAGCTGGTGAACATGCCCTTGAAGTCCCAGATCGATTTCTGCGCCTCAGGGAAGTGCTCGGTCAGAAAGCCGCCGCCGTTCTTCTTCGAGAAGAAACCGTTGAAGCCCCACAGCGAATCTTGCTTGGCGCCGATGTCGAGCAGGTCGACCACCAGCAGGTCGCCGGGCTCGGCACCCTTCACTCCCACCGGACCCGACAGGTAATGCACCGTCGTCAGGTCGATGTCGCGCACGTCGTCGGCGCTGTCGTTGTTCTTGATGAAGCCGCCGGTCCAATCGAAGGTCTCGAGGATGAAGTCGTCGCCCGGATTGACCCAGCAGGCCATCGGAATGTCCGGGTGCCAGCGGTTGTGGATGTTCTCGTTTTCGGTGGGCGACTTCGTCAGGTCGACCTTGATCAGCGTGTCTGTCATCTCTATGGCTCCAGGGTTATGGTCAAACGGAAAGGTATGCCTTGATGTGGTTCACATCGGTCTTGTCGCGCGCGGTCTCGTGTACGAAGATGCCGCCCTCGATCACGAAGAGCCGGTCGGCCACATCCATCGCAAAGCTGAGCACCTGCTCCGACACGATGATGGTGATGCCGCGCATCTTTCGGATCTCGTTGAGCGCCTTGGCGATGTCCTTGATGATCGATGGCTGGATGCCTTCGGTCGGCTCGTCGAGCAGCAGCACCTTGGGGTCTGTCACCAGTGCGCGCGCGATGGCGAGCTGTTGCTGTTGACCGCCGGAGAGGTTGCCGCCCTTGCGCTTTTTCATGTCCCACAGCACTGGAAACAGCGCGTAGATTTCTTCGGGGATGCGGCGCGTCTTCGAGTTCTCGAGGCCGGTCTGAATGTTCTCTTCGACGGTCAGCGTCGGAAAGATCATGCGGCCCTGCGGTACGTAGGCAATGCCCTTGGCGACGCGCACATAACTCTCATCGCGCGACACTTCCTGGTCCGCCACCTTGATGCTGCCGCTCTTGATCGGCAGTACGCCCATCAAGCTCTTGAAGAGCGTCGTCTTGCCCATGCCGTTGCGGCCCATGATGGCGACCGTTTCGTTGGCGTAACCCTCGAAGCTGATGCCGTGAAGCGCTTCGCTCTGGCCGTACGCGACGTGCAGGTCTTCTACCTTCAGCATGACGTTGCTCATCTTTGCTTCTCCGATGCTGCGGTGAGTTGGGGGGAACGTTGCGGGATGCTGGCAAACCTCATCAATGCCCCAGGTACACGTCGATGACCTTCGGATCCGCCTGCACCTGCTCCATAGGACCTTCAGCCAGAATCTTCCCCTGGTGCATGACAGTGACCTTGTGCGCGATGCGCTTGACGAAGTCCATGTCGTGCTCGATGACGATGACCGAGCGGCCTTTACAGATGCGTTGGAGCAGGTCGGCGGTGAGCTCTCGTTCGCGTGCGCTCATGCCGGCGATGGGCTCGTCGAGCATCAGCAACTCCGGCTCCTGCATCAGCAGCATGCCGATCTCCAGCCACTGCTTCTGTCCGTGGCTCAGCAGGCCGGCTTCGGTGTCGAGCTTGTCGTGCAGATGGATGTCTTCGGCGATGGTCTTGACGCGGCTCTTGACCTCGTCGGTGCACTTGAAGGCGAGCGCGCCCATGACGGAGCGGCCGGCCGGGAACGACACTTCGAGGTTCTGGAAAACGCTCAGGTTCTCGTAGATCGACGGTGTCTGGAACTTGCGGCCGATGCCCAGACGCACGCGCTTGTGCTCGGCCATCTTGGTGAGCTCGGTGTTCTTGAACTTGATGCTGCCGGCACTCGCCTTGGTCTTGCCGCAGATGAGGTCGAGCAGCGTGGTCTTGCCGGCGCCGTTGGGGCCGATGATCACGCGCAGCTCGTTCTTGTCGATGTAGAGCGTCAGCGCGTCGATGGCTTTGAAGCCGTCGAACGAGACGGTCAGGTCTTCCACTGCGAGGGCGAAGTCGGTGTTGCTCATGGGGTGCTCCTGGAACGGATTCAGGCGCGCTGGGTGCTGACGCCGTCGGGCAGCGTCGGCTCGGCGGCGCTGTCGACAGTGGCGGCCACCGCGGCCGCATGCAATGCCGGCGACTGCGGTGAGTCGTCGCCGAGCGGCAGCAACTTGCGGCGCTGCAGGCGCGGCCGGATGTGCTCTTCCCATACGCCGGCCAGGCCCATCGGGAACGCCATCGTCACGCCGATGAAAAGAGCAGCCATCAGGAACAGCCACATGTCCGGAAAGCTCTCGGAGAAGTATGTCTTGCCGAAGTTCACCAGCAACGTGCCGTACACCGCACCGACCAGGCTCATGCGTCCGCCGACCGCCGCGAAGATCACCATCTCGACCGAAGGCACGATGCCCACGAAGCTCGGCGACATGAAGCCGACCTGCAACGAGAACAGCGCGCCGCCAATGCCCGAAAGCGCTGCCGCCAGGCAGAAGGTGAAGACCTTGAAGTTGGCAACGTCGTAGCCGGAGAAGCGCACGCGGTCTTCCTTGTCGCGCATGGCCAGCAGCAGCGTGCCGGCCTTGCCGGTCTGGATCCAGCGGCACAGGATGATGCTGGCGAGCAGCAGCCCGACGCACAGGAAATACAACACGTACTTGGCGTGGTCGGTGCGCGTGTCCCAGCCGAGCACCGTCTTCAGGTCGGTCATGCCATTGACGCCGCCGGTGTAGCCCTGCTGGCCGATGATGAGCACCGTCAAGATGAGCGCGACCGCCTGCGTGATGATCGCGAAGTACACGCCACCGACGCGCCGCTTGAACATCGCGAAGCTGATGATCCAGGCCAGCAGCGTCGGTGCCGCGATCACCAAAATGAGCGTGAGCGTCAGGCTCTTGAAGGGCAGCCACATCAACGGCAGTTCGGTGATCTGGTTCCAGTCCATGAAGTCGGGGATGCCCGGCGTCGTCTGGATCTTGGTGGTGATCGGGTCCGAGGCTTCGAGCTTCAAGAACATCGCCATCGCATAGCCACCGATGCCGAAGAAGATGCCCTGCCCCAGGCTCAGCACACCGCCGTAGCCCCACACCATCACCAGCCCGACGGCGACGAAGGCATAGGTCAGGTACTTGCCGATCAGGTTGAGCCGGAAGATGTCCAGGCTCAACGGCAGGATGACTACCAGCAGGATGGCCAGCAGCAACAGGCTGCCGAGCTGGTAGCGCTTGATGAAGGTCTTGAGGGCGATCATTTAGCGGCGCACCTTGGAAGCGAAGAGGCCCTGGGGCCGGATCATGAGAATCAGCACGATGAGCGTGAGCGTCAGCACCTTGGCCATCGAGCCGGCCATGAAGAACTCGGTGATCGATTGCGTCTGCGCGATGCCGAAAGCCGACACCACGGTGCCGAACAAGCTGGCCGCGCCGCCGAAGGTGACGACCAGGAACGAGTCGACGATGTAGAGCTGGCCCGAGGTCGGTCCGGTCGAGCCGATGGTTGTGAAGGCGGCACCGGCGACACCGGCGATGCCGCAGCCGATCGCGAAAGTCAGGCGGTCGGTCTTCTTGGTGTTGATGCCGATGGCGTTGGCCATCACCCGATTGGCGACCGTGGCGCGCACGCGCAGGCCCCAGCGGCTCTTGCTGAGCGCCAGCAGCATGCCGCAAGTGACAACCGTGGTCAGCACCAGCACGAACATCCCGTTGATCGGAATGTCGAGTCCGGGAATCGGCGCCCAAGAGCCGAGCAGCCACTCGGGCAGCACCGGACTCACTTCCTTGGGGCCGATGAAGGTACGAAAGCACTGCTGCATCGCGAGGCTGATGCCCCAGGTGGCGAGCAGCGTGTCGAGCGGGCGCTTGTACAAGTGGCGGATGAGTGCCCACTCGACCAGCCAGCCGGCGACGAACGCAAAAAAGAACGCCAACAGCACGGCGAACGGAAAGTAGTACGGCAGCAGCGTCGGTGCATGCTTTTCGACGAGCGTCGAGCCGAGATAGATGGTGTAGGCGCCGATGGTCATGAACTCGCCATGCGCCATGTTGATGACGCCCATCTGGCCGAAGATGACCGCGAGACCGAGACCCATCAGCAGCAGCACCGCGAACAGGCTCAGCCCCGCGAAGCCCTGCATCAGGCCAATGTTCAGCAACTCTGAAAAACTCATATCGCGCAGTCCTCGTGTGTTCTCCTTCCCCCGTTGGGGGAAGGTTGGGA